>JAGKWN010000103.1 GCA_021151805.1 Cytophagaceae bacterium
CGTGCATTTCCCCAAGCTTCCAGACTCGATCACTGCAATAAAATATTTTAATTGTAAATTAATATAAGAGCCTCTGAATATGCCGTGAACAGGCATTTACAGAAGCATTGTTTTGAATGCAATTAAAAATTAATACAGCTATGAATTTTTATCAAAGAATGTCAAAGAAAAAAAAGATCGTTACAATCACGCTTTCAGTTATTATAGTAGCATTGATTGTGTTCCGCTTATTGTTGCCAACGATCGTTAAAAATTACCTAAATAAAACACTCGCCGATATGGGGGAGTACAGCGGACATGTAAATGATGTAGACATCTGGCTGATCCGCGGTGCATATGTGATCAATGGTTTAGAGATTAATAAAACGAGTGGCAAAGTGCCAGTACCGTTTTTGATTGCACCTGTTATTGATCTTTCAGTGGAGTGGAAGGCTTTGTTTAAAGGTGCTGTGAAAGCGAAGGTAACTTTTGATGATCCGGAGCTTACCTTTGTTGCTGGCCCTACAAAAGAGACATCACAAACGGGTGCCGGTACAGACTGGACAGAGCCGCTCGACAAATTATTGCCGATTGACATTAACAAATTTCAGATCCATAATGGAAAAATTAAATACAATGATTTTCATGCAAGTCCGAAAGTAGACATCTTCATCAACCGGCTTGAACTTTTGGCAACCAATCTATCTAATGTTGAAGATAAAGAGAAAGCATTGCCTTCCGAACTCATCATAAGTGGTAGCTCTATTGGTGGCGGTAATTTGTCGTTAAAAGGCCATATGAATGTGTTGAAGCAGGTGCCTGATGCAGACATCAATATGGAGTTTACAAATATTAACTTAAAAGCATTGAATGATTTTGCGAAGGCTTACGGCAAGTTTGATTTCGAAAAAGGCAAGCTTTCTATTTATAGTGAAATGTCTGTAAAGGATGCAAATGTATCCGGTTACGTAAAGCCTGTGCTGGAAGACGTAGACGTGCTGGATTGGGATGAAGACGGTCCAACCTTTATGCAGCAGCTATGGCAGGCAGCTGTAGGGACAACCTTTGCTGTATTTAAAAATCATCCGAAAGATCGTTTCGCTACCAAAATTCCGGTGGAAGGGAAGCTAGATCAGAAAATAGATACAGACGTCTTTACAACTGTTGTGCGGGTAGTGAAGAACGCTTTTATAGAAGCTTATAAAAAAACGCTTGACGATTCAGTAAGCTTCAATAACAATGGGGAAGAAAAAGAAAAGAAATTCCTGTTTTTCAAAGTGAAAGAGAAGAAAGACGAATAACTCCGGCTAATATTGTTTCAGAAAATTGAAATGAGACCATATTTTTCAATTTAAATTCCATAGGCAATATTTACACGCCGCCTTGATTCGGGAATCAAAAAAATAGTTAAATTACCTTAGCTTTCAGTTCATTAGTATTGAAGGCTAAGGTAATTAAGCTAAACAGATTTCCCTATTGAAAACGCTTTCGGTACACGTTCCTTTTCGTTTTGCATTTGCATTACACTGGGAGCTGTCTTTTAAACCGTATTTGAATTTCATTCATGCACAGATCCGTCAATCAGAAAATGAAATTTATAAATCGTATTTAAAATCGATTGCTGCAATCGTGGAGCAAAACCCTGTATTGCTGGAGCCGATTAAAGACTGGTCGGTGCTGGAACCCTTTACAGACCTGCTTGACCTGATCTACATCAATCACTATCCGTCTTTAGGCGCCAATCATTTATATGCCATCGGAACACCATCTTCTCCGATGAAATTTTTTTCCTATTCACAGGAATTTAAAAAACTCATATCCGATACAGACGGCAACCTGAAGTTGCATCTGCATGATAGCTTTGTAAACGAAGAATACACACGCAGACTGTATACCGATATTTTATGTAAGTGCTATCAGGTTGATCTTATTAAAGATTCTTCACAAACCTTGCTGCGTCTCATTGATAAAAGCGAAGGTTTCGAACGGCATTACCATTTTCTTTCCAACAATCAGTTTGTAGATATCAATTATTCCGGTACGCTGCCTGAATTAAATCCTGAATGGATTGAATATGCGAAAGGAAATATTGAATCGATTAAGGACATCAAGAAACAAATACCGCTTGCCGGCTTTGGTCTGGAAGGATTTATTTTATTCACCATCAAAGACGAAACCGTTTCTGAAGCTGTAAGCCAGCTGCGTGAAAACGTGGCCACCATGCATACCATGTCGCGTAAAGATGCCTATTTGCGCATCAAAGGAAACACCTTATCGTTGTTGCAGAAGAATGCTTTTGAAGTTGGCTTCCTGCCTTTGATTGATATCAACAAAAGAATCTTCTATCATAAATCATTTAACTACACAAGTATTTTATTCAAGATTCTTCAGAAGCATTTAACCACTGCAGAGCTGAATGATTTTTTAGGGCGCTTCATCGATATGTGTTCCATGACATCTGAATATCCGATTCAGATTTTCAATGAAGACGATGAAATTAAAACGGAGCTTAAAAAATATCTGATTGAAGAAGGTGTTAAAAACTTAACCATCATACCAGTATTCCACCAACAGAATCTTGTGGGAGTTATTGAGCTGGCGAGCACGGAAGAAGAAAAGCTTTCCATGGAAGATGTGCGTAAGATTGAATCGGCCATGCCTATGTATTCTGAGTTTATCGTTTATCAGACAAATAAACTGCATGAACAGATGGAATCTTTTATCATGCACAATTACACAGCGATCCAGCCGGTAGTAGAATGGAAGTTCAATGAAGTGGCATGGCATACGATGCAGAAGGCACCGAATACAAAACTACCGGATATTTCATTCAAGGAACTGACCCCTTTTTATGGAGCTGTAGATATTAAGAATTCTTCCGGTGAAAGACAGAAAGCTATACGCAGAGATTCAGACCGCAACTTAAAAAAGCTTGAAACATTTTTGTTGAAGCATGGTGATACAGAAACGACGTCGCAGGAGCACGTTGCTTTGTGGCAGGATTTCACAGAAGAAAACCTGGGTGATGAACAGGAGCTCAACCTGCGATTATTCATAGAACGCGCCGCACAGGACTTACTGGAAAATTATCCGGATCTTGAGATTGAATTCTCACACGAAGAAGAATCGAATTATGAGGAAAGCTTGTTCAGCATCAACAATGCGTTAAAAGAAGTGCTGGATGTGCAGGAGCAGAAATTGAAAAAACTCATTCCGGTTTATTTTGATAAATTCAGAACCGATGGCTGGGAATACACCATCTATGCAGGACAGGCGTTAAGTCCGGGAATTACCATCACACCAGACATGATTGCGACGGTGAAAGAATGGGAACTTGAAACCATGCTGAACATGGGTATGGTTGCGGCATCTTTGCGTGATACGATTCCTTATAAACTTGAAACTACACAACTGATTCTTGCCAATACAGCTCCACTTGATATTCGCTTTCGTGCAGACGAACACCGCTTTGACGTGGAAGGATCGTATAGCATACGCTACGAAGTTGTAAAGAAGCGCATTGATAAGGCGCTAATACGCGAAACGAATGAGCGGTTGACACAGCCCGGCAAACTTGCCATCGTATACATGTATGCAGCAGAGCTCGATGCTTATTTACGTTTGATCGATGAATACATGAAACAAGGACTCCTGGAAAAAGGAATTGAATATCTTGACCTCGAAGACTTACAGGGAGTGGTTGGTTTAAAAGCCATTCGTGTTACAATGAAATCAGCACAAACATGAAAAAATTATTTTTAAGTATATTGATTATCGCCTGCGGAATTACAGCCTGCAGTTCGCAACGGGAGCCAGCCTTTGAGATTCGGGGTTATGATTACAGTAAACGCACTGTATTTGAACTTGAAAAACCTTTACAGGAAATTTCAGGTCTTGCTTACGACAAGCAGCGGGATGAATTTTTAGCTGTCAATGATGAGCAGGGAAATGTATTTGTGCTGAACAGCAAAACATTCAACATCAAACGTAAATTACATTTCGGCGAGAAAGGTGATTATGAAGAAGTGCAGCTGACGGATAGCATGCTGTATGTGCTCCACAGTGATGGCAATGTCTTTAAGATGAAGTATAATGGCGATAGCATATCAGAAATATTGATGATTGAATATAAAGGTTCGAAAGCTGAATTTGAATCGTTTTACATTCTGCAGGACAAAAATCAACTTGCGTTGATCCCCAAAAATTCTAAGCTTGGATTCAGCAATAAAGAAACAAAAAGTCATAAGCAGGATGCCAGCACGGGAATGCCTGTTAAACATGGCAATGAGCGCATCGACTGGAATAAGCTTTCAGGGGTTTCCGTTCTGCATCCTTCAGCAGTAGCCATACACCCGCTTACAAAAGAAATTTACATAGTGGCATCCATTGAAAAGCTGTTGCTGGTTTTAGATGAACAATACAATGTGCTTGCTGAATATGCATTGCCAGCTTCAACCTTTCAACAGCCTGAAGGAATTACTTTTGACAAAGAAGGTAACCTATATATATCGAATGAAGCCAATGGCACAAAGCCAACGATCATTCAGATACCCATTCAAAAAAAATAATTGATGCGCTTCGTTAAGCAACATATATTCTTCAGTCTTGTATACGCATTTTTATGTGTAGGTACTCCGCTGGCTGGTTTTCCCCAGTCAGCAAGCGATACAATAATTGTGCATCGCTTCATTCTGATCGGGGATGCCGGCCGTCTCTTAAATGGCAGGAGCATTGTACCCGAAGCAGTAGCCGGTTATATCAGCAAAGCAGATAGTACGGCAACGATTCTTTTTTTAGGCGATAATATCTACGAAAAAGGTTTGCCGGATAAAGAAGACAACGATTACAAAACGTATGAAGAGGTACTTGCAAAACAGTTGCTCCCGTTTGAGTCACATCTAGCAAAGGTATATATGCTGCCCGGTAATCACGATTGGCAGAAAAGTGGCCCACAGGGCTGGGAGCGTGTTAAGCGCGAAGCAGACTGGGTAGACAGTTTGAATCAAGACAATATAATTTTCCTGCCAAAAGAAGGATGCCCCGGTCCGGAAGAAATTCATATCAACGATAGTCTTGTACTGGTAATACTGGATACACAATGGTGGCTGCACCCATTTGAAAAACCAGGCATAGAAGATGATTGCAACTGCAAGACAGAAGGTGATGTCATTAATTCCCTGAAAGATATTGCTTACCGGAACAGAAATAAACGCATAGTATTTGCATCACATCATCCGATGCGTAGTTATGGGATTCACGGCGGTTACTATACCTTGAAGCAGCACATCTTTCCGTTTACAGAGATGTCTGAAAATGCCTATGTCCCTCTGCCTGTATTAGGATCGCTGTATCCATTAGTGCGCGGCACGTTCGGCAATATTCAGGATCTGAAACATCCGGAATATAAAAACATGGTGAAACGTATTGAAGAAGCCATGTCGGTTGCGCCGGATGTTATATATGCAGGTGGCCATGATCATTCCCTGCAATTGATTCTTGAAAATCAGCAACGCTACATTGTTAGCGGCTCTGGCATCAATCGCGAGCGTGTGAAAGAAGGAAAGCATGCCGCATACGTTACCGACCAACGGGGATTTGTAGAAGTGCTCTATCGTGCAGATGGCAGTACACAAATTTTGATACAGGAAGTTTATGAAGATGCGACAAGAGCGGTTGTATATGATACTATTTTGGCGGCGAAGAAGCTACCTGAAATTGTTGCTGAAAAAATTGCACCCTGTATACAGCAGGACAGTATTACTGTTGCTATCGCGCCTGAGTATGATGATGTGAGTGGTTCGCACAGATTTTGGTTCGGCGAAAATTACCGTAAGCTTTGGGCAACACCGGTAACATTGAAAGTATTTCATATTGAAAAAGAAGGATTAGAAATTTTACAACAGGGCGGCGGACAGCAAACCAAGTCGCTGCGCATGAAAGATGCTACAGGCAAAGAGTGGGTGTTGCGTACAGTACAGAAAGATCCTGCAAAGGCATTGCCTGAAAACCTACGGGGTACAGTAGCTAAAAATATTGTTCAGGATCAGATCTCATCTGCACAGCCGTATGCACCTTTAACCATACCACCTCTGGCAGATGCGTTGAATGTGCCGCATGCAAATCCGCAGATAGTATTTGTGCCCGACGATCCTGCACTTGGTATTTACCGTTCCGAATTTGCAAATACCGTATGTGTATTTGAAGAACGGGAGCCAACATCCGATGAAGTTGCAAAGACATACAATACCGCCAAAGTGCTGGAGAAGCTAGAGGAAGATAATGATAATCGCATTGATGAAAAGGCTGTACTTACCGCACGCATGCTGGACCTGTTGATTGGTGATTGGGACAGACACGAAGATCAGTGGCGCTGGGAAAAACAATCTCAAGGTAAGACAAATATCTTTTCACCGATTCCCCGCGATCGTGATCAAACATATTTTATTAACTCAGGTGTGCTGCCTTACATTGCTGCGCGCAAATGGGCCATGCCTAAACTGCAGGGCTTTGATGATAAGATCAGGGATGTAAACGGATTTATGTTTAACGCACGCTATTTTGACCGTTTCTTTTTACACGAACTGAGCGAAGCACAATGGATAGAAGTATTGAACGGCTTACAGAAAACCCTGACAGACTCCTTGCTTTCAGTAGCTGTACATCAATTGCCCGATACGATCTATGCGCAATGCGGCGATCAGATCCTGCACAACCTGATTGCACGGAGAAATAGTTTGTTGAAAAACGGTTTGAAGTTTTATCGCTTCCTGGCACATAGGGTTGAAGTACCGGGTTCGGATAAAGATGAGTATTTCGAACTGAATTATCTTAAAAACGGTGATGTGCAGCTAAAGGTATACAAGATCAAAAAAGATGGCAGCAAAGGTCATGTTTTATACGATCGTACTTTCAATAAAAAAGCAACGAAGGAGATCCGTTTATATGGAAGAGGTGGTGACGATGTGTTTGATGCAACAGGCACCGGCCGTTCGCCAATTAAAGTTCGCATGATTGGCGGTAGCGAAAAGGATTCATTTGCGGTAGCAAAATCAGTGCACAACAGGAGAAATTTAATTGTATACGATCGCTCTGATCATGAAAATGAATTTCCAAAATGCACCAAAGCGGTTGTTCATAAAAGTACAGATCCTGCGATCAATACATACAACGGTCGCACATTTAAATACAATCAACTATTGCCGCAGGGTACCGGCGGTTATAACCTGGACGATGGGTTGTGGATCGGTGCCGGGATTCAGTACACCAAACATGGCTTCCGCAAGGAACCGTATGCGCAACGTCATCGTTTGATGCTGGGACACGCATTGGCAACTGAAGCTACCAATGTAAAGTATTACGGGCACTTTGTGGATGTGCTTGGCAAAACAGACCTGAAAATAAATTTCGATGCACGTGCACCGGATAACGTTTCCAACTTCTTTGGTGTAGGGAACGAAACAACATTTATCAGAGAAGGCGAAAAACCGATTACCTATTATCGTACACGTTACAACCTGATCACTGCCCAGATCAAACTGGAACATACATTTGCACATACCTTTAAATTATATGGCGGTGTGATTGGTCAGTATTATGCAGCAGACTCTTCAGAAAATGCAGGTAGGTTTATCAATGTATATGGCGAAGCATATCCAGGAGAAAACGTATTCACGAACAAAGTATTTGCTGGATTGATCGGCGGCTTTCAATTGGATACGCGTAATTCAGAGTTTATGCCTATCCGCGGTGTATACTGGAATACCTTTTTAACCGGTATGCAGCAGCTCGATGAAAAGAATCAGAACTTTGGAAGATTCGAATCAGAAATGACTGTCTATACAAGTTTTCATAAAGATCCACGTTTTGTACTTGTAAACCATTTCGGCGGTGGATTGAATGCCGGCGATCCGTATTACTTCCAGATGTGTTACCTGGGTGGAAGTACCAATCTGCGTGGTTATAGAAACTATCGTTTTGCAGGAAACAGCAAATTTTTTTATAACCTGGAATTGCGCATGAAATTATTTGATTTCACTTCGTACTTGTTTCCTGGTTCTGTGGGATTGGTTGCATTCAATGATCTGGGCCGTGTTTGGGTGAAAGGAGAAGCATCAAACTTGTGGCACGACGGTTATGGCGGTGGTTTGTATATCGTGCCTGCAAAACTGCTGGTGGTAAATATGTTAGTGGGCTGCTCCAAAGAAGGAGTGCTGCCGTATATTTCATTAGGAATTAAATTATAATAAAGAAGGTTTTTTATGAAAGAAGAATCAATCATTCAGCGCGCAGAAATGTATGTACGCAAACTTTATGCGCACACCGACAAAGATCTTTATTATCACAATTTAGCACACACGGAACATACTGCCCGTGCAGCAGAAGAAATCGCCACACATTACAAGCTGAATGAAAATGATCATTCGATTGTACTGGTTGCAGCATGGCTACACGATGTAGGTTACATCACTTCAGGTACAGTAAATCACGAAGAAGCTTCCGTAAAAGTTGCTAAGGAATTTTTACAGTCTGAAGGATCGGATGCAGCATTTATTGCAGCCGTAGAGCAATGTATTCTTGCAACCAAGATGCCTCAGCAGCCTAAGAATCTGCTGGAAGAAATTATGTGCGACGCGGATCTGTATGATTTAGGTACCGAGCATTTTAAACACAACAACAAAAAGGTTCGCAAAGAACTCGAAATACTCCTGAACAAGGAACTTACAGGCACTGAGTGGCGTACGTTTTCGCTAGTCTTTTTAAAAAAACAGGTATATAAAACAGATTATTGCAGAAACTTATTACAGGCCGGACTTGAAAAAAACATTCAATCGATTGAGGACAAACAGGCAGAAAAAGACATGGAACATCCTAAAAAAGAAAAGGAAGATAAAGCCAAAGACAAATTCAACAGAGGTGTAGAGACGATGTTCCGCACAACATCTACCAATCACTTGCGCTTAAGTGAAATGGCAGATAATAAAGCAAACATCATGATCACAGTGAATTCCATTATCATATCGGTTTTGCTGACGGTGTTGTTCAGAAAGCTGGATACTGATCCGCGCTTTCTGGTTCCTACCATGTTGCTTTTGTTTACGTCTCTTGTGACTATTGTATTCTCTATTTCTGTAACGCGCCCCAATGTTACCAGCGGAACATTCAGCAAAGAAGATATTGAAAAGAAACGCGCGAACTTATTGTTCTTCGGAAATTTTTATAAAATGAAAATTGAAGATTATGAGTGGGGCATTCAGCAGGTGATGAACGATCCGGATTTTCTATATGGCAGCATGACGCGCGATATCTATCATCTGGGTGTTGTATTGGGAAGGAAATATAAAATGCTTCGCTTAGCCTATAGCTTCTTTATGTTTGGCTTTATTATATCAGTATTGTCGTTTGTGGTAGTTGTGATGCCGTTGAAATGAAATTGAATAGAAAGAATTATATTATACATAAACAAAGAAGCCCTGCTGATAAGCAGGGCTTCTTTGTTTATGTGGTGTCTGGTAAACCGTCATCAGGGGACCTGTACCTAATACCTGGCAACTAAGCTTCTACCAATCCGATTTATTTGCCGGGTCATTCTGGAATTCAGTAACCACACGTTTCAAATCGTTGGTTAATGTCACCATGTTTGAGTTCGTTTTATTTTTAATGAACACCCATGATTTGCTGGTCATTTTTGTTGCGCCACATTCAGGTGATACGTTTTCCAGTTTACCACCTGAAGCTTTTGATTTAGCATCGCCTACGTGAAAGAAATCCGTTGCGATATAACGATACTTACCATCTTTAATAAAAACAGAAAGCGTAAACGTTACCGGACTTTTTTCATTCGCGCTTCCATTCACATTCGGATATTCAATCAGTGTAGAAGCATTGTATACCAATTTATCAGCAGTTTCTTCTTTAAGCGTAAAACCTTGTTTGGTTGCCCACTCTTTTACCACCTTGGTAAGATCTGCAGGTTTAACACCAGCTGCATCTACAACTTCCAGGTAAGTAATTTTGCCAGTACCTGCATCAACAGGAAGGTTTTGAGCAAACAATGAACAGGTAATTCCGAAAAATACTGAAATGCTTAATAAGAGATGTTTCATAGAATAGTTCTTAGGTTTATACGTACAATTGAATAATTCAACTTATTCAAGGTATAATATACTTTATCGAAGTAAAAAAGTAAAATTTTGACCAGATTTTGTTAAAAAGGCAACAATTTTTTTTCAATAAAAATGAAGCAGAAGTATCTTGCGGAAAAATGGCATTATGAATCTATCAGGAATTTTTTTTATAGGTATAATTTTAATTATGGGTGTTGCGGCAGCTATATTTCCGTTTGTGTTTGTGGGCTTTTTATCTTTTCTGCCATTCTTACTGGCTATCGTTATGCTGTTTATGGGTATTACACTGAAAAAAGAAGATATTCTCAATGCATTAAAAAATTGGAAAATAGCATTGCTTGGATCATTTCTGCAATTTTTCTTAATGCCTTTGATTGCCTATGTATTAGGTATTGTTTATGATCTGAGTCCGGAATTCAGGTTAGGCTTATTACTTGTAGGTTGTTGCCCCGGCGGAACAGCTTCTAATGTAATCGTATACTTATTTAAAGGCGATGTTCCGCTTTCTGTTTTTATGACATTCATTTCAACGGTTGCATCCGTTGTACTCACACCACTGTTGCTGGAATTTTATATTGGCCAAACTATGGATCTGCCTACGCAAAGTTTAATTACAGATATTTTTATTCTGGTACTTATACCATTGCTGGCAGGATATTTTATGCAGCGATATTTAAATGAGGAAGTTTTGCTTAAGCTTGAAAAGATCTCTTCTGTTATAGCTTTGATTGTAATTGCAATCATTATTGCAGCCATTATCGCATCCAATACCGGTACGATGCAAACTATGTCAGGTATTTTGATCATGGTTGTAATATTACACAACGGACTGGGTCTTTTAATAGGCTACTACTTGTCTTATGTTATAATAAAGGATAAGCGCATAGCGCGTACAATAGCAATCGAAGTCGGCATGCAGAATTCAGGCTTAGGCGTTGTTCTGGCGAACCTGCATTTTACAAAAATGGTAGCATTGCCTTCAGCCATTTTTAGTTTCTGGCACAATGTTTCCGGTACATTCCTGGCAAATTACTGGGGAAGAAATAATAAGTAATAGTTCATGTTTTAAGTTTCAGAATAAATCTTAAAACTTAAAACATAGAACTTAGAACTTCTTTAATTCATTATTTTATCCAGACTTGTAACAACAGCTGCCAGGCGGATTGCATCCCATACACGTTCTTCACTTGCTCCCATTTCGCGCACAGAATGTTCGTGCGCGTTCACACACATTTCACAACCATTCACAGCGCTTACTGCAAGACTGATTAGTTCGAAAAACTCTTTGCCAAGCACAGGCTTCATCATAATGTTCATTTTGATTTTGGCTTGCATGGTATTGTAAGATTCTTTCTGTTGAAAATGTCTGAAGCGGTAGAATACATTGTTGCCGGCTAATAAACTCGCACAGGAGATTGCTTCATTCGATTCTTCAACAGTTGCGCCTTTCTCTCCAGCCAGTGTGCGGAAGCCGGTAATGAGCGTATTATTTTTCTGATTCGCAGCGATCGCTAAGGCTAACAAGGCTGTTTCTTTTTCACTCATTGTTGCTGAAGAAAGTGCATTGCTTACATTCACTTTAAGATCCCTGATATAGCGTGAGTCTGCCTGATCAAGAAGTTGTAATACTTCAGGCATGCTGTTTTCAATGCGTAGCAGACTAATAAGCTCGGCTGTAGTTTCTGATAATTGTACCATAATATCTTTTTTTATAGAGGAGTATTCATTACAAATACTCCTCTGGTGAATGATTTAAACATGAATCGTTTCCTGACCTTTTTCCCAGTTGCATGGGCATAACTCATCTGTCTGTAAGGCATCCAGCACACGGATCACCTCTTTTACATTTCGTCCGACATTCAGATCGTTGACACTAACCCAACGGATGATACCTTGCGGATCAATAATGAAGGTTGCGCGTAATGCAACTTTCTCAACCGGCTCTAAAATCCCTAATTCTTCTGCAAGTGATTTTGAAGTATCGGCAAGCATCGGAAATTTCAATCCGCGCAAATCATCATGATCTTTTCTCCAGGCTGCGTGTACAAACTCTGAATCTGTAGAAGCTCCGATTAGCGTCGTATCACGATCCCTGAATTCTCCATACGCATTATTGAACTCTGCAATTTCAGTCGGACAAACAAACGTGAAGTCCTTTGGCCACCAGAACATGACTGTCCATTGATTGTTATCATTTACCAGATTTTCTGAAGAAATATCCGCGAACTCTTTGCCTTTTTCTAATGATACAACGGCTGTTTTTTTAAATGCCGGAAATGTGCTTCCTACGCTTAAGATTCTATTTTGCATAACTCTGAATAGTTTTGTGTAATTGATTGATACAAATTTGGTGCAACTGAAATTATAATTCAAATTGATTGTTTTTATATCTATATAGATTTTAACTATATTGTGATATGTTATCCATTACCCTTACCCAACTCGAATACATTATTGCTGTAGATACCTACAGACATTTTGTGACCGCCTCTGAAAAATGTTTTGTAACTCAGCCAACGCTTAGCATGCAGATCAAAAAACTGGAAGACGAATTAGGCGTGATCATTTTTGATCGTACCAAACAACCGATTGTACCTACTGAAATTGGCGCGAAGATTATTGAACAGGCACGGGTTACATTGAGTGCAGGAAAGAAAATTGCGGAACTGATCAAAGAAGATAGTGAAACGATTTCCGGAGAATTGACGATAGGCATCATCCCTTCACTGGCACCGTATTTATTGCCCCGCTTTATCGGCGTCTTTACAGAAAAGTACCCGATGGTTAAAGTTAAGATCATTGAATTGATGACCGAAGAGATTGTATTTCAGTTGAAGAAAGATATAATTGATGTCGGCATTCTGGTGACTCCGTTAAGTGAAGCAGGTGTTATCGAAAAGCCTTTGTTCTATGAAAAGATGGTCTTATATATTCATGCCCACCATCCTTTGGCTAAAAAGAAAATTTTAAAAACAACAGATATTGCAACGCCTGACCTCTGGTTGTTAAGTAAAGGACATTGTTTCAGGTCTCAGGTGTTGAATCTTTGTTCTTATCAACGTTCCGCGCAAAGTGAATTGCCGTTTGAATATGAAAGTGGCTCATTGGAAACATTGAAAAAGTTTGTAGAAAAGGAAGGCGGCTTTACCTTACTTCCTGAATTGGCAATTGATGATAGCGGCAAACATGCAGATACACGCATCAAGCAATTTGATGTTACACCGCTGCGTGAAGTAAGCTTTGCTTATACCAGAAATTATTCGAAGAAAAAGCTGTTGGAATTGCTGGAAACAGAAATTAAAAAATCTGTGCCCAAAGCCATGTTAACCAAAGATAGAGGCAGTGTTGTTGACTGGCGTTGATTTTTTCTGTCGTTAAAGGCTGAATAAGGCAAACCCCAAGTGGGGTGGGATACTGTAAGTATCCCGGTATTTTTAATGTAAGTGGTTGCAAATAGAGAACACCTTTAAAAATGGGTGCTTGTCAGATTGATCAAAAATATTTTTAGCCGAGAGAAATAATTTGAAGCTTTTGCTCCGGGTTATTTTTTTTCAGCAGGAGTTGCAGTTGCTTCTGCAGTAACCGTTCTACGTGCTTTGATACGGCTAAGCGAAACGTTGGTAATACCTAAATAAGATGCAATGTGTCTTTGAGATACACGCATGAAGATATAAGGACGGTTTTCCAGAAGACTGTTGAAACGTTGTTCCGGAGTTTCTGAAAGATATGAATGTAAGTGATTTGAATAATAAATCAGACGAGACATAAGAATGTTTGTCGTAACGGATGCCATTTCAGGTAATGTTAATACCATGGCATTCAACATGTCTTTTGTCAGATAGTAGATCGTACATTGTTCGATCGTTTCTATAAAATAGTTGCTGGGCAGATTCCCGAACATACTTTCAACAGAAGTGAACAATTCATTTTCAAAAAAGAATTGCATCGTAATGTCTTTGCCGTCTTTCTCAAAACCCATGCGAACACTTCCGCTTTCTACGATATAAATCTTATCTGCAATTTCCTTAAAAACTGGCGCACAAGCATCACTTGCATAAAGGGCTTCTAGCTTAACCCCACGAGGATTATCAATCACAACTGCAATACTATATTTGGGCGATTCGGCAGGGAAGAAACCCATAAATGAGGTATAGTACATTCCCTCACGGTATTTACCATTAACGAGTTTTTGAGAAGTACCCGTTTTCCCAGCAATTTTGTACATAGGATTGTTGATATTTTTGGCAGTGCCATG
>JAGKWN010000104.1 GCA_021151805.1 Cytophagaceae bacterium
AAAAAGCTGGTATTATTTTTATTGATAGGTTGGTGTTCCTTCTCTTTCAGTTATGCGCCGGATCATGTGCAGCAATTAATCACGGAGATCAAAGCTGCTAACACAATTCAATGCTACTATTTGGGATCCCATGGTAGCCCTTCGGTCTTATTCATGAAAGCCGATACACTAAGCTCATTGCTTACGATAAAGGAGCAAATACAGTTGTTTGCGGATACAAGTCACACATTGAAGTATTATTGTTTTCATCATTTGCTATCTGATAAAGACAATGATTCAATAGCTTTTAATCTGTTGAAGCAAGTGATCAATGATACGACAGAAGTAGAATATTTCTGCAGCTGCTTCCTGCGGTCCCGCAGGTTCAACGAATTGCTGGTAGAGAAGTATGCAAATTTCATGCATGCTAAGTATAGGGATGGAAACCCAACGGTATTGGCAGGAGACAGGAGAGTTTACATGTTCCCTAAACCGGATAAGAAAGTGTATAAAGAAAAGATCAAACAATTGCGCGAGCTCATTGAGCAGTCAGCAAGTTCAGCTCAGTTAATACATTTTCTTTAATAATTCAGCATCCACCTAATTTTATTCTTCTTCAATCTCTTTCAATTGAGATTTGATGAATGGTGTTTTCGGTGCCAGAAAATATCCCGTAAGGCTTGCAAACAGAATCGGAATGAAATACGTGAAACCAGTAAGCGAAGACAATAGTATGGTTGTACTCATCGGGGTTCGTGTAACACATGCGTTGATGGCAGCCATACAGCTTACGGTTGTTAAGGCAAGGTTTACTGCAGGAAAGTAGTAGTGAATAATCAGGCTCAGACTCGCGCCGACAAAAAACAGCGGTATAATAAAACCACCGCGCCAACCGGAAGTTACTGTTATGCCAATCGCTATGATTTTAAAGGCTATAATCACGAGAAGCATGTTCAGCGTAAATGATCCCGTTAACAGTGTATTAATCTGGTCGTGTCCGAAGTAGCGCGTGATGGGAATAAACCAGGCAATGAAACCAAGTACTACACCGCCTGCAAACGTTTTAACATAGATGGGCAGCGTTATTTTTTTGAGTATAGATTGCAGTACTTTGATATAATAGATAAATAGCCAACCGACAGCGGTTGCACATAAACCAAAGAGTACAGCGTAAGCAAAATCAAACCGGTCGGTCATTTCATAAGCAGGCAGCACCCACGTTGGACCGATACCCATGTTTATGATCAGAGTAAAAATGATGTAGCTGAAAGAGCTTGCTACCAATGCTGGTATGATTGCCTGATAATACTCAACGGCATGTTTATGGTGTAAAATTTCCAGTGCAAATAAACTACCACCCAACGGAGCTCCGAATAATGCGGTAAAGCCTGAGGCCATACCTGCAATACTTAATGAACGTAATTCTTCGCCTTTCAATCTCAACACTCTCCCGAGCCAGGAACCTGTTGAACCGGTTACCTGTACCAATGGAGCTTCTGGTCCAAGACTTCCGCCGGAAGATACACATAAGAGTGAAGAGAGAATCATAGATGGATTATTCTTCGGGTCCAGTTTACCCTTTTTGAAGCGGATATTATTTACCATTAGATGCATCTCGCCGGGATCACCAATGAAATGAATAACCAAGCCTGCAAGGAGTCCGCAAATAGCCATGACCGGTATAACCAGCCAACCTTCAAAATGAGCAAGTGTATGTGTTAAAAACTCAAGTGAAATCCAGTATAAACCTGCTGTTATGCCGCCGATAATACCGAGTCCGGCCCACAATAAGAACATTCTGTTAAATACGAAACTGTTAAAATGGACCGGCTTGTTTAACGCAGTGGTATGGTTGATGAGCTTTCGTCTGGTTTCTATTTTCATGTTTATAAAGATTCATGAATGAGCAATATAATTCAAACGAAAGAAAAAACATAAAACCCTTTTTTACCAGGATACTCTATAAATACGGGTTTCTACGTAGTTATCTTACAGTTCTTTTGGCTAAATAGAAATATGTGTATGCATATCTGTTCAGATCGTCATTAACAACATGAAGAAAAGAATTACCAGAAGTCTGCGTGTATCAAAATACATCATATACAAAGAAACACTTGTTGATTACAAAGAACATTTTTGGTCCTTTGTAGGAGCTTTTATTGGTATTGGTTTGATTACTTTTTTTCAAAGCAAAGTTGTTACACACCAGGAAAATATTTTTCTGATTGGTTCATTCGGAGCTTCCAGTGTGTTGGTATATGGTTCTATTCAGAGTCCGCTGGCGCAGCCAAGAAATCTGATCGGTGGTCATGTGCTTTCGGCATTGATTGGTGTTACTGCGTATAAATTATTTCCGGATATGCTTTGGCTCTCGGCCCCATTTGCTGTTGCTATGTCTATTGTGTTGATGCAGATCACTAAAACACTGCACCCGCCAGGTGGCGCTACAGCATTGATTGCTGTAATCGGTTCTGAAAAGATTAAACATCTTGGGTATTGGTATGTTGTAAGTCCTGTTTTGACGGGCTGCTTGATCATGCTTGCTGTTGCATTGGTCTTTAATAACATCACGTCACATCGCAGTTATCCTACTGATAAGCGCTTTACACGCATTGTTCGTACGTTTTTAAGGAAGGGTAATAACAGTCATGCATAAAAAAAAGACAGGATTAAATAATCCTGTCTTTTCTGCAATCCTTTAATCCTGTCAATACTGGCTATTCAAATATCAAATGCTTCACGGAATCTCCGCTGGATGCCAGCTCCTGTAATGATTCTATACCGATTTTTAAATGCTCTTCCACATATAATTTAGTTACTGAGGTGTCGCTGTCTGCAGTCTTTACACCATCCGGCACCATAGGATTATCTGATACAAGCAGCAATGCACCGTGCGGAATACTGTTGGCGAAACCAACCACAAATATGGTAGCTGTTTCCATATCAATAGCCATGGTACGGATCTTTCTCAAATACGCCTTGAACTCTTCGTCATGCTCCCACACTCTGCGGTTGGTTGTATATACAGTGCCGGTCCAGTAATCGCGTTCATGTTTGCGGATGATTGAAGATACTGCCTGCTGTAAACGGAAAGACGGTAGTGCAGGAATCTCTTTCGGTAAATAATCATCACTGGTACCTTCACCACGGATCGCAGCAATTGGTAGAATCAGGTCGCCGACTTTTGTTTTTTTCAAGCCGCCGCATTTACCTAAAAACAGAACGGCTTTAGGTTGTATCGCTGAAAGGATGTCCATGCAGGTTGCTGCCATGGCACTACCCATACCAAAATTGATGATCGTAATATTATTGGCTGTTGCTGTCTGCATGGGTTTGCCGACACCTTTTATCTCTGCACCAAATTGCTTGGCGAACATCTCTAAATAGTTATGGAAATTTACAATTAAGATATATTCCCCGAATTCCTTTATTTCTGTTCCCGTATATCTTGGCAACCAGTTTTTTACAATTTCCTCTTTCGTTTTCATACAGCAATATTAAATGTAATAACTGAAATTTCTATAATTAAGTATGTAAATTACATACCAATAGCAGCAACATGTACCCCGATTTAAATTTACCTGCGGCCGATTTAAAACTTGCCCGAGAGCAAGGTGAGATTTATGTATATGATATTATACGTAAAAAAAATATTTTGTTGACCCCGGAGGAATGGGTTCGTCAACATTTTATTCATTACCTGATCCACACATGCAAGTTTCCGAAGGCACTTTTTAAGGTAGAGAGCGGACTTTCATATAACTCGCTCAATAAAAGAAGCGACATAAAAATATTCAATCGCAAGGGTACGGTATTTATGCTGGTTGAATGCAAAGCATTTTCAATACCCGTTTCTTCACAAACCGTAGCCCAGGTTTCTGCATATAATAAGACGATTGAAGCTGAATGGATCATTGTAACCAATGGGTTTGATCACTATGCTTTTCAGCGCGAAGGAGAAGGGGATGCCGTACAATTTGTAAAGAGAAATCAGCTGCCTATTTTTGAGTAAAAGGTAGTTCGTTCTCCCAATGATAATAGGTATTGTGGATCATGCCGTTGGTATAATACTGGATCACTGCCTGGATGAACTTTTGCTCCTCTGCATTAGCAGCCCGCAGTTGTTGATCGTAATAGTCTTTTACTACAAAACCTTTTCCCGTATTTCCTTCTACATAATATTCCTGCAGAAATATACGGTATGTATTGTTTGAAAAATTAACAGCATAAGCATGTTCACGGGTTTTACCAAACACAGACTGGCCAAGCAAGGCAGGAGCGCTGTTCGTTACCTGTAAATAGTCCAGTACACTTGGCAGGATATCGATTTGATCAGTAATCAGAGAAGTATCTGCCTTTAGTTTTTCTGTTGGGTGAAAGAATATCAACGGCACATTATAATCACCGCGTGTGTTGGTATATTTTTTCTTTTCATGCATTTGGGTATGATCGGCCGTGATTACAAACAATGTGTTGTTATACCACTTTTCTTTTTTTGCACTTTCAAAAAACTTGCGCAGTGCGTAATCAGTATAGCCGATCGATTGGTAGATATCCAATGCGCCTTTAGGAAAACGTGTTTTATATTGATCGGGTAATGAATAAGGCTGGTGCGAACTGATTGTGAACACCGCAGAAACAAATGGCTGCGGAAAGCTGCTTAGATTTTTATTGAAGTACTGCAGGTATGGTTCATCATAAATACCCCAGTTGCCATCATAATCTTCTTCACTTCCGTTGTATTCATTGAGTCCGTAATAGTGCGCAAAATCTGCGTTTTGAGTAAAGGCATCAAAACCCATGGAACCATTTTTTGCAGCATGAAAAAACGAAGTATGATATCCTTTTTTGCGGAGTTCAGTGCCCAGTCCGTTCAAGGTATTGGTTTGATATAGGGACGTGATGTAAGGTTCCTGCATCAGGCCGGGAATAGAGGCTAATATAGAAGGCACTGCTTCCATGCTGATCTTTCCGTTAGCAAAATGATTCGGGAAGTATAAGTTTGTTTTGGCAAGAGAATCCAGGAAGGGCGTATAACCTTCGTATGGATTATTGATGCCCATGTATTCAGACGCAAAACTTTCTAAAATGATGATGACAACATTCTGTGGTGTTTTGTGCTGGGGAAGTAATGTATTTTTTTGTTGTGTATTCCATGCTGTTAAAATAGCAGAAACCTCTTTGGGATCTTTGTAATAGTAAACAGGTTCTATAGGATCAAGACCTACTGTCATAAAAATATTGAACGGTGTATTCAATACCACATTGCCAAGTTTGCCGGGTTCTACAGAGAATGCTAGGTTTGGGCGCAGTGGCTTTAATTGCAATCCACCGCGGATACCGATAACAGCAATGCCAATAAATACAGCATAACCAATTACAAAATAGAGTATAGGTCTTTCAGATTTAACAGCTTTGTATTTGATGCGCAGGGTACGCATCAGGAGCCATAAGAATAAAACAAAGGCAAGTAATGCGATGTGCCAGTAGTTAAGCACCAGTTGGCTGAATTGATTGCCGATATCATCTTTAATACCAAGAATTTCAATCCCGGTGCGCTTACCGGTGAATGCGAAATATTCCAGGTCGATCAGGTTTAAACAGATCAGCATGGTGTTGACCAGCACGAACAGTATTTTCCCGGTGAAGAAAACTGCCTTGGGAATTTCAAAGAAACGACCTATTGCCAGCAGGAGTATAAAGACAACATTGAAGGCTAACAGGATGGATATATCGAACCGCAGGCCAAGCAGAAAAGCATGGCCAAGCTGTTCATTCGTACAGTTGTCGAACTGGTTGGAATAAAACAGGTAAAACAACAGCCTGCAAAGACTGAAGAGAATTAATAAGAAAAGGAAACGGGTAAATAGAAATCTATATAATGCAACGATCATTCACTCAGTGATTCAGTAATATCCTGTAAAGATAATTGAAATGTTTTAGCCAACATAGCGTCAACCACTTTCCCTTTTACGATGGAAAGGCCTTTCTGAATTTCACCGGATTGTTTGCAGGCATTTTTCCAGCCTTTATCAGCCAGTTGCAGCAAATAGGGTAAACTGGCATTGGTAAGCGCATTGGTTGACGTGGCAGGTACAGCTCCGGGAATATTCGGTACACAATAGTGAATGACATCTTTTACCAGGAAGATCGGATGCTCATGCGAAGTAGGTTTGCAGGTTTCTATGCAGCCTCCTTGATCTACCGCTACATCAATAACTACAGAGCCTTTAGGCATGCTTTCGATCATGGCTTTTGAAGCCAGTACCGGAGCTTTTCCACCCGGAATCAAAACAGCACCGACCAATACATCTGTTTGCAACAAATATTCTTCAATTAGTGATTTAGTAGGATAGAGGCAGGTAACATTTGCCGGTAACACATCTGCCAGATAGCGCAGACGGGTAAGGTTAATATCCATCAGTACTACTTCAGCGCCTAAACCTGCAGCCATTTTCGCTGCTTGTGTACCAACCACACCACCGCCTAATATGAGCACGCGCGCAGGTTTTACGCCCGGTACGCCACCCATCAGTTTGCCGCTGCCGCCATTGCCTTTCTCAAGATAATGCGCCGCAATCTGTATCGACATACGGCCGGCAACCTCAGACATTGGTGTTAAGATTGGTAGCGAATGATCGGCTTTCTGTATCGTTTCGTAAGCAATGCAGATGGCTTTGCGTTCGATCATGGCTTTCGTCAGTTCTTCTGAAGACGCAAAATGAAAGTATGTAAAAACAATCTGTCCTTCTTTGATCAGGCTATATTCAGATGGTAACGGTTCCTTTACTTTGATAATGAGATCTGCCTGCGCATAAACATTATCAGCATGGTCTATGATGGCTGCTCCCGCCGCCGCATATGCCTCATTAGAAAAACCTGAACCCAGGCCCGCATCACGTTGTACCAGTACCTGGTGTTTTCTGGAAATCAATTCTGCAACACCTGCAGGAGTCATCGATACACGAAACTCTCTGTTTTTTATCTCTTTAGGAACACCAATGATCATAGCTTTACTTTTAATTTTAATAGAACTGTTTCTTAGTTAAAAGAACTGAATAAGGCACGGCTTCCTTGTTTGTAAAATGATTTTTTATTTATCGTACCACTCAATAAGAAAGATATGACATCTAAATCATGTATAGAATTTTATACGCATAAAAAAAGCCAACGTTTAAACGTTGGCTTTTAATTAAATGGGTATGTTAAAATTATTTGTTCGAGAACGGTGCATTGTTGGCGCCTTCCTGAATAATACTTTTTTGCTGTAAAGACTCTACAACTTCAGACTCTAATACAACTGACGTGCGAGGATGTGCAATATCGTTGCTGTAGAATGTTAAGATATCTCTGTTGAAACCGTCAGTACCAGGAGTATAAGTAATTTGCAGTGTAACAGATTTACCTGGAAGAACGAATTTTACTTCTTCAGCAGATTTTTCTTTTACCAGTTTGTAGCTGGTGCAGCTACATGCTGCCTGTGCTTTTTGTATGAATAACGTATCTTTTCCAGGGTTTGAAAGTTTAACAGAATAAAGACTGTTATGACCTCTTTCAACTTTACCGAAGTTTACAGTAGTTTTTTCAAGAACAAATTTAGGCGCTTTTTTAAGTTCTGCTTCTGTTGGTGGAGCAGGAGCAGCTTCAGGCCCTTTTGGTTCTACAATACCTTTAATGTTCAGCATTTTAGCTACCTGGTCTTTGTAATAAACCGTAATCGTTTTCTGGAAAATACCTGGTCTGCCTTGAGAATTAAATGCAGCTGTAATAGAGCCTTTCTGGCCTGGTAAAATTGCTTCTGTTGAAAATGAAGGGGTTGTACATCCACAAGATGCACGCACATTTTCAGCTTTTAATAAGATGGTGTCTTTTCCCGCATTGATGAATTCAAATGTGTGTGTAGCAACTTCGCCTTCAGTAACAATACCGAAATCAAATTTGTCCACCGGAAAATTGAAATCATTTGATACTTGAGCGTTTGAAAAACTCAATGTGCTTGCTGTTAAGGCAATTAAAACCCAGATTTTGTTGAACATAGCTTTAAATATTTACTTGGAATAATGCTAAAATGACCTACGGTAGTCAAAGTTACATAAATTATACCAAAAATAGATAGTTTACGTACCATAAGAGTAAAACATTTGAATAGCGCTTTAAATTCCATAATTTTGTAAAGTTTGGCTAATCCTAACAAGACTATTTTGAATACAAGTGAAATGACAGGGGAATTTTCTTTGACCAAGGAGGAAATTCTGAATGATTACAGATTGGCATGCGAAAGCAGACAAACAAGCATCCTTGCCCGTAAGGAAGTCTTTATGGGTAAGGCGAAGTTTGGAATCTTTGGCACCGGAAAGGAAGTTGCCCAAATCTGCATGGCTAAATTCTTCAAAGAAGGAGATTTTCGTTCAGGATACTACCGTGATCAGACCTTTGTAATGGCTACCGGCGAGCTGAGCATTGAACAATATTTCGCTCAGTTATACGGCCATGCCGATGTTAACCACGATCCACATTCCGGCGGACGGATGATGATCGGGCACTATTCAACCCGAAACCTGGATGAGCAGGGACGTTTTAAAGATCTTACCAAAATAAAAATATCTACACCCGACATTTCTCCAACCGGTGCTCAAATGCCTCGTCTGGTAGGTTTGGCATGGGCTTCAAAATTATTCCGTAACAATCCGGAACTTCAGCAAATGACCAATTTCAGCCGTAATGGGAATGAAATTGCTTTTGGAACCATCGGAAATGGCGCCATGGCAGAAGGGGTATTTTTTGAAGCTATAAATGCTGCTGGTGTTTTACAGATTCCTATGCTGACTTCGATCTGGGATGATGCCTATGCGATTTCTGTACCGCAGCGTTACCAGACAACCAAAGACGATATTTCATCTATGTTCGAAGGTTTCAGAAGAGACCATAACGAACGTGGTATTGAGCTGATGAAAGTAAAGGGCTGGGATTACGAAGCACTTTGCTATGCATATAAAGAAGCAACCCGTTTATGCAGAGAAGAGCACGTACCGGTGTTGATGCATGTATATGAGATGACCCAGCCTATGGGGCATTCAACTTCCGGATCGCACGAACGTTATAAAACCAAAGAACGTTTGCAATGGGAAGAAGATTACGATTGCAATAAAAAATTCCGTGAATGGATTCTGGAAAATGGAATCTGCTCTGAAGATGATTTGCAGAAGATAGAAGCAGAGTCTGTTGAGAAAGTAAAACTTGCCCGCCAGCGTGCCTGGGAAAATTATCTGAAATACCTGCAGGCGGATCAGGAACTAGCTGTGAATGTTATTAGAGAAGCGGCAACTTCAAGCTCTCTGAAAGAAGAGTTGGAGCAGATTGCTACACAGTTACAAAAAACGGTAAATCCATACCGTTCGGATGCAGTAAAGGCTGTTAAAAAAGCATTGCGTCTGTTGCGTAATGAAACCAATGCTGCCAAGGCACAGCTACAGGATTGGGCGGCGCGAACAGAAACGGAAAACAGACAACGTTTCAATAGTCACCTGTATAGCCAGTCTGCGGAATCAGCTTTGCTGGTGCCTGAAGTTGCACCGGTTATTACAGAAGATTCTCCGTTGCTCGACGGACGTGAAATCATACAACACAATTTTGAAGCTTTGTTCAGACGCGATCCACGTTTATTGGCCTTTGGCGAAGATGTTGGTCAGATCGGTGATGTAAACCAGGGCTTCTCCGGTTTACAGGACAAGTTCGGTGAGATTCGTATTACAGATACAGGTATCCGTGAGGCAACGATCGTGGGACAAGCCATTGGTACTGCCATGCGCGGCCTGCGTCCGATTGCTGAGATCCAGTATCTGGATTATTTATTATTCGCAATTGAAATATTATCGGATGATGTGGCTTCGCTGCATTTCCGCTCTGCCGGCGGACAGAAAGCTCCGTTGATTATCCGTACACGCGGGCACCGTCTGGAAGGCATGTTCCACTCTGGTTCTCCGATGCAGATGATCCTGGGCTCTATACGTGGTATGTTCCTGTGTGTGCCGCGTAACATGACACAAGCTGCTGGTATGTATAATACCTTGGTTAAAGGTGATGAACCGGCAATCATGATCGAAGCATTGAATGCATACCGCTTAAAAGAAAAACTGCCGCAGAATTTAGGTGAGTTTACCGTACAACTTGGTATAATAGATGTATTAAGGCCTGGCGCAGATATTACGATTGTAACCTATGGTTCTATGTGCCGCATTGTACAGGAAGGCGCAAACGAATTACAACAGCTGGGTATTTCCTGCGAGATCATTGATATACAAACACTGATTCCGTTTGACCGTACACACCAGATTGTTGAGTCAATCAAGAAAACAAACCGTGTACTATTTGCCGATGAAGATTATTCAGCCGGTGCAACATCTTATATGATGCAGCAGGTACTTGAAGGACAGAAGGCATGGCAATACCTGGATTCAGAGCCAAGAACCTTATCAGCACAGGATAACAGACCTGCATACTCAACCGACGGTGATTACTACTCCAAACCAAGTGCGGATGATGTGATTGATATCGTATATGAAATGATGCACGAAGTGAATCCGGCAAAGTTTCCGAGATGGTATAAATAATTATGAATGATGAGTTATAAATTATGAATTCATAATAAAAGAGAATATGTAAAACAAAAGCCTGCCGCTTATCCGGCAGGCTTTTGTTTTACATAAATTAACAGCATGGATAAAGATACAATCACACATTCTGATAATAAAGATCATTGGAGTAAGCACAAAACTGCAATAGGATGTATTTCTTTATTTTTTCTACCTTTCCTTGTCGGTGGTGTAGTATCATTGCTTCTTGTTGTTTATCAATTTTACAAAGTGCAGGAAGCTAAAAGCTGGAAGCCGGTTCATGCTACTGTGCAATCTGCAGACTTCATTACGACTGACACCCGGGATGGAGGCAGTGTGAGCGAAGCAAAAGTACAATATGAATATGTTATTGCCGGAAAATCTTTTACAGGCAACAAAATAGCTTTTGGTATTGAAAGAAATAGTTTTGAGAAGTATAGCGAGGTCTATGATAAACTTAATAATGCCAGGATTATTCAGATTTATGTAAATGAAAATGATCCGGCAGACTCAGTAATTATCAGAGATGTAACAAATGCCATGATCGTGCTGTTCATTTTTTCATGTATGCTGAATAGCCTTTTGATGATTTTTTTATTGCCGTTGGTTTTTAAACAAATTAACCCCAGGAAAGTATTAATATTTACGGTTATTGTATGGGTGGTTGGGCTCGGCACATTGTTGCTGCATGTAGTAGAGATTGATATTGCTGGAAAGGTAATAATCGTTGAGCAAAAGGAAGAAGAATACATTTATATTGAATAACTCAATGATAATCCAAGGGCTACGTGTATAGGGAATTGTTAATTCTTTTTATATTTAGAAAGTAATATTATGTCTTATGAAAATTAAAGTCTTTTTGAAAAACATATTTTTTATTACCACTATTTCTCTTTTTATATCTGCCTGCAACCCTAAAACCGATGTCTGGTTTAATGATATTAAAACAGTGATAGAGAAACGTGCTGCTACGAAACCTGATAGTATTGCTGTTACCTATAACGAAGACAGTACATCCCGGTTTGAACATTATTTTTCCGGTGGACATGAATATAAACTGAACAGGTTTTCTCAGAATTTATTTACAGAGTCAGATACTTTTTATCTGGATCTGGAATCATTATATAATTCGGATAAAACATTTGAATTAAGAAAAGGCCGTTTCAGCGATCATACCTTGCAATTTGAAGGAGTGCTGTATAAAGGATTTTATTATGGTCCTTTTATATTGTATTATCCAAATGGCAAAGTCAATATTCAAGGAGTGCGATACAAAGATGAGGATATTGGGATATGGGGAAAATGGGATGATGACGGAACATTCGTGGGAAATACGGATCATAAAAATGCCAGCAAAGAAGATGCTATCCTGAAGATTAAATTCGTTGAATAAAATTATAAACCAGCATGAAATCAATTTTTATATTTACCATTTTCTGTATAGCCTTCAATGCCTGTGTATTCAATGCAACGAAAGATGAGTCAAACATCTGTGAACTACATGGTAAAAAGATGCACAAATCGTTTGTGAAATCCGTGTATGGCAAAACCTATGTTGCCCCGAATACAGCAGTCTATCCGCATGCAAAAAAGAAACTGAACCAAGGTTGTGTAATTTATGAGCGGAAGTATAAATATGCTGTTGTGTGGTCGTGTTCAACTTGTACGAAGTTGAAACGGAAGGATAAAAAGGATAAGGAATAATAACATATCATAATTAAATGAAAACACTCTTATCTATTCTAGTTTTGAGTTTGATTTTTGCTTCCTGTGCGACCCTGAATCTGGCCGGAGGGGACGGCAGGATTTGTTCACTGCATAACAGGGGTATGCAAAAATCAGTAATTCGGGTTCACTACGGCAGAACGTGTCCTGAACGGGGAAATACAGACGAATATCCAAATGCAAAATCTATAAAATGTATGGGATGCATTGTGGATAGTATCCGATATAGGCGTGCCATAGTATGGACATGCAAAAGCTGTACAAAGGCAAAACGCAAACATCACTTGATGAATTAATATAACGGCATGCTGTTAGCATTGCTGTACTTATTTATGAAGCTCATAAAACAAGGTTAGAATAAATAGTTAATAAAATAAATTTATAAACGATGGGAATGGTTGGTAATTATCTTCGGGTGTCAAAAGAAGAATTTGAAGAATATATGCAGGAGAGCAGTAAGTTGGAAGACCGTGTGTATAGTGAAGATAATCTGGAGGATAAAAATCTGATGGATGTTGACAAAGCCTGGGAAGGTATTTTTTTCCTGCTTACAGGTGCATCATTGTCAAATATAGAGGATGCGAAAGAACCATTGAGTCTGATATTAAATGCAACAGAATTAGACCCTGAGCAGGATATGGGGTATGGTCCGGCGTTGTATAACACTGTAGAACAAGTCAAAGCCATCAGCGCAGAGATGAATAAAATCTCTGAGGAAGATTTAAAAAAGAAATTCCATCCTGAGAAGATGATGGAACTTCAAATTTATCCTAATATGTGGGATAGAGGTGAAGAAGAATTAGAATATCTTATTGATTATTATAGTATTCTGAAGGAATTTTATAATACTGCCGCTAAAGAACAACAAGCCGTTCTGTTTTTTATCAGTTAATCAAATTTTTCAGTATCCGCTGACATACGGTTGTCACTTCCCGCTATTATTTTTGTTTTATAAATAACAGAATAAAAAGCCAAGAAGATGTAGACACGTTACTATTTAAATGGCCTGAGGACTGTTTACTGACCACTGATTATTACATTTTATGAAAACAGAAGAGATAACAACATTTTATCCGAAGAGCCGGAAAGCCTGGCGGCAGTGGTTAACCAAGCATCACCGCTCGGAACAATCGGTGTGGCTGCTGCTCTATAAAAAAGAATCAGGAAAGCCTACCATCAGCTGGACGGATGCTGTTGAAGAAGCCCTTTGTTTTGGCTGGATTGATAGCAAGCGTAAATCGTTGGATGCGGAAAGCTTCATACAATTTTTTTGTCAGCGTAAGCCCAAAGGAACCTGGTCAAAAATAAATAAAGAAAAAGTAGTGGAGCTGATCAATGCCGGACTGATGACAGAAATGGGGCTGGCCAGTATTGAGACAGCAAAGCAAAACGGTTCATGGGAAATTCTCAATGAAGTCGATGCATTGGAAATACCCAAAGATCTGGCGAAAGCATTTAAAGCTTATCCCGGTTCAAAGGATTTCTTTTTAAGCCTGAGTAAGTCGGTACGCAAAATAATTCTGTATTGGCTGGTATCTGCAAAGCGGGTGGAGACCAGAGAAAAACGTGTTCATGAAGTGGCCGAACGTGCCGCACAAGGATTGAAGCCGAAGCACATCAATTAATTTTTTTTTGATAACAGTCTGTGTTTAAAGCCGTATATAATTTTATATTTCTATAATTTATCTTTTAAACGTTGCACACTGTTACTT
>JAGKWN010000105.1 GCA_021151805.1 Cytophagaceae bacterium
ATATATTTTAATGTTTTTTTGTTTAAATTTTTAACATATCTTACATTTTTTAATTATAGTTGTTGTTTTATGAAGTTAGTAACAGTAAAATACCCTAATGATATTTCAGGGATGGAGGCATGGTATGATGCCAAAGATTTTAATTCAACTGCAGATTCTACCGAGGTAACCACATGGAATGATAAATCGGGTAATGGACATCATTTGGTGCAATCCACAGCCGGAAAAAAGCCCATTGTAAAATCATTAAACGGTAATAAGTTTTTGGATTCAAATAATGAAAACAGATACTTTCAATTAGCCTTTACAAGGGTAAGACCACTTACTATATTTTGTGTGTATAAAGTAAATACGATTGCATCCAATATTTATGTTACAGATGGTTATACCGATCAAGGTAGTACAGCCATAACCACTTCAGGTGGTTCTGGCGGAACAGGTTTACAATACGGTATGACCAGCGGAAATTTAGCTTTTGGAGTTTCCACCAATACAATTTTTGCGCAGGTATCCGTACAGCAGGTTGATACAGCCGCTGCAAGTTTCGGCCGTTATAATGGCGTACAAAAATTTACCGGAACTTCTGACAAAAATATTGGAGGTATAACATTATTTGCACGTGCAGATTTAGCATCTGCACGTTTTGCCGACGCATCTATTGCAGAATATATTTCTTATAACAGAGCATTAACACTAACAGAAATACAACAAATCGAACGGTATTTAAAATTCAAATGGGGATTATAATCATAATCCCCATTAAGTTTTTCCAGATCGTAAAATTAAAACACTGGTAAAGGAACAAATTCTGTTTCACCAGGTACACGTGGAAATTTTTGTGCAGCCCAATCTGCTTTTGCTTTTTCAATCGTGGCTTTGTCACTGGCCACAAAATTCCAGTATATAAAACGTTCTTCGGGAAATGCTTCACCGCCGAAGATATAAACAGTTGTGCCGGCTGTCATTTCAAAAGAACATAGCTTACTGTCATTTGAAATTAAAATATGTTTCGGTTCAAATGTATTGCCATCGCTTATCACGTTGCCATCAAGAATATACATCGCGCTTTCTCCAAACAAACTTTCACCGATGGAAATCGTTTTATGGCTTGTTGTTTTTATCTCAATCATAAACAGCGGGCTGTAAACATTTACCGGAGATTTTTTACCAAAGGCCTCACCTGCTATCAACTTATAAAATACACCGTCTTCTTCCCAGACAGGTATATCTTTCTCTTCCACATGCATGAACGTTGGTTCCATAAATTCCAACGCTTTAGGAAGTGCCACCCAGATTTGCAGGCCATGCAATGTCTTTGTTCTATTACGTAAATAATCCGGTGTTCTTTCTGAATGTACAATTCCTTTTCCTGCGGTCATCCAGTTTACGGCACCGGGCGTGATATCTACGTTTGTGCCCAAACTGTCTTTATGGGTAATGCTTCCTGCAAACAGAAACGTCAAAGTTGAAAGTCCGATGTGCGGATGTGGCGGCACATCCAAATTCTCCTGTGCTTGCAGGTGTGCAGGCCCCATGTGGTCGATAAAAGCAAAAGGACCTACCATTCTCTTTTCTCGGAATGGCAACAAACGACCTACCATAAAATTACCGATGTTTGCTGAACGCTCTTCAATGATGAGTTGTATGTTTGACATGGGAATGGAATTTTATTTCAATGAAGATATTATTTTTTATATAGACCGGAAAGTAAATACATGGATTTAAAACAAATTATCCATTGGCTGCAAAGCCCGGATAACAGGTCATGCCACCGTCTATAAACAAGGATGTTCCGTGAATATAATCTGAATCATCGGAAGCCAGCCACACAGCGGCATTGCCAATATCTTCCGTTTCTCCTACACGTTTATAGGGAATAAGTTTTAATAATTTTTCTTCCGCTTCAGGGGTTTCCCATGCAGGTCTGTTAATAGGTGTTTTGATTGCACCCGGGGCAATGCTGTTGATGCGAATCTTTAGCTCTCCTAATTCCTGTGCCATGGATTTCATCAGCATGAGTATACCGCCCTTGGATGCCGCGTAATTTGCATGCCCGGCCCAGGGAATAACTTCATGCACAGAGCTGATGCAAATAATTTTCCCCAGCGCTTTTGAAATCTCAGGCCTTGCTCCTCTTCTGATAAATTCGCGTACGGCTTCGCGTGCGCATAAAAATTGTCCGGTAAGATTTACATTGATCACCTTGTTCCACTGATCAAGGCTCATGTCTACAAAGGCAGCATCCTGCTGCAAGCCTGCGTTATTTACTAAGATATCAATCGTACCAAAATGACTGATGGCCTGTTTGAACATTTCCTGCACTTCTTTTTCATCGCCTACATTGGCCTGGTATACAATAGCTGAAGAACCGGCTGCTGTAATCTGTGCGGCAACTTCTTCCGCAGCTTCTTTATTGGAATGGTAGTTTACAATAATAGCAGCACCGCTGGCCGCCATCTTTAAGGCAATACCTTTTCCTATACCGGAGTCGGCACCGGTGATCAGAGCTGTCTGCCCTTTCAATTTAACATCTGACATGTGAATCTATAGCTTGGTTTATAGAAGATAAAAAATAATCCTGAATAAAGGAAGTTATTCTATTGTTAGCAAAAACACATAAGTATTAAAACATCTATGATTCAGATGCTTCATAAAAATAAAAAGTCCCCGATCGGGGGACTTTATGTATTACTGTGCATCGTAGATTACCACTCTATCGAAGAACACTCTGAACTCTTCCAGGAATGCCTTGTGCAGTGGATGTACCTGGTATACATCGTGTCCTGCCAGGTCATCAAATAATATTAATAATGAAAAGGTATAGGTTGTATCAACAACGGCACGTTCGATGGGAGCCGGTGTACCGATGTACAAACCTTTTACGGTTTCAACACCTTTTAATGTTTCTAAACTTTTACGGAATGCGTTTTTTTGTTCGGTTGTGGTATCGGCTTTCAGCCAGAATAATACGTGGTGACTAAGCATTTAATTGGATATGTTAATAGTAATAAACTCTGTAAAGATACAAAATCTTCTTTATTCTAAAATCTCCTGTACCCGCCCTATCTGTCCGTCTTCCAGGCGAACCTTAATACCTCTGTGATGTTTGGGAACACTGGTTAACAGGTCTTTGACGATGCCTTCGGTACGGATGCCGGTCTTTTGGTCTTTTTTCAACACAATACTTACTTTGGTACCGCGGGTAATGTTTGCACGAATTCTTCCGTCCATGATAACAGATCAATATATTTATAATTTGATTGAAAGTCTATGATTATATCAACGTGCCATCCCACTTTACAAAAGCTTCAATCGCTTCGTATTCCGGCAAGCCAAGGTTGTTGTAGGTATTGGCAGTAGCCCGGTTACGGTCTTCGGCGCGTTGCCAGAACTCGCGTGGATCAGCGCCTGGGAACATCGGGGCATCTTTCTGCGACTGGTGCTTGAAGATCCCGCGACGCTTGCGCATCAGCTCATCCGGACTTAACGGAATAGCCATTTCAATCTGGTCAATGTCCCACTCCTGCCATGCACCTCTGTATAACCACACACGACAGTCTTTCATCCACTCTTCGTATTTCAATTCATCCAATGCCAGGAAAATAGCTTTCAGACATACACGGTGTGTACCATGAGGATCGGATAAGTCACCGGCAGCAAAGATCTGTTGCGGTTTCAGTTCCTGCAGGAGATTCTTTACGCAATCAATATCTGCTCTGCCGATCGGATTCTTCTTTACTAAACCGGTTTCATAGAAAGGCATGTCAAGGAAATGTGCGTTCGCATCGGGAATACCTACATAGCGACAGGTTGCCTTGGCTTCTCCTCTACGGATCAGGCCTTTTATTTTCATTACTGCCGGTGGATCAATTTCTCCCGGCTTTTTATTTTTCAGTGTTTCTACAATATTCTTAAATGCCGCTGTTGTTGTATCTTCTCCTTCATGCAGGAAGTGATTGTAGTCGGTTGCAAAATCTGCAAAACGAATGACGTCTTCATCGTATACAGCAATGTTGCCTGAAGTCTGGTAGGCAACATGTACATCATGCCCCTGATCTACCAGGCGAATGAAGGTACCGCCCATGGAGATGATATCATCATCCGGATGCGGACTGAAGATCAACGCGCGCTTCGGAAACGGATAGGCACGTTCCGGTCTGTTAGTATCGTCGGTGTTAGGCTTGCCGCCTGGCCAGCCGGTGATCGTCTTTTGCAACAGATTGAATATTTCAATGTTGATGTTATATGCCGGGCCGTAACCTGCTACCAGTTCAGACAGACCGTGTTCATTGTAATCTCTGTCCGTTAATTTTAAGATCGGTTTCCCAACAGTTGTACTCAGCCATACAGTTGCGCGCTTGCGTGCCTTCTCATCCCAATGTACGCTACCTACCAGCCAGGGTGTTTTAATGCGTGTAAGTTCTGCCGAAGATGCTGTATCCAGGATTACACCAACATTGGCGTGTGTTTGCAGGAAGGTGGCCGGAATGGATTCGGTGATTTTTCCTTCAACGGTTTTTTTGATGATCTGTGCTTTTCCTTCACCCCAGGCCATTAGTATAATACGTTTGGCTTTGAAGATCGTCCCTACCCCCATCGTGATGGCTGTTCTTGGTACATGCTCTTCGCCGAAGAAATCACTTGCAGCGTCAATACGTGTTACGTGATCCAATGTTATTAAACGTGTTGTGGAATCCAGGCGCGAACCAGGTTCATTAAAACCAATATGACCTGTACGGCCAATCCCTAAAAGCTGTACATCCAGACCTCCTAATGAATCAATCTTTGAATCATAATTCTTACAGAACGCTTCAATCTGTTCTTTCGGAATTGTTCCGTTTGGAATGTTTACATTTTCTTTTGGTATATCAATATGGTCGAATAAATATTCCCACATGAAGCGTACATAGCTTTGTAGTGCTGTCCAGTCGATCGGGTAATATTCATCAAGGTTGAATGTAATTACATTGTAAAAGCTCAGGCCTTCTTCGCGGTGCATGCGGATCAATTCTGCATAAACACCTTTGGGTGTAGAGCCTGTCGCAAGACCCAGTACACAATGTCTGCCTTCAGCCTGGCGCTGACGGATAATATCAGCAAGTTCAAGAGCAACAGCTTGCGAAGCCTGGTCTGCCGTGTTGTATATTGTAGTGTTTAACTGTTCGAAGTTTCTGTTTATAACGTCCATATAGATGAAATACTTAGCTGTGTAAATTAATAAGAAAAACGGAATGTGAAAAATTTAGTAAAGAGTAGTCAGTGGACAGTAGACAGTAACCAGTAAATTAAGTACTTGGTTAAATAGGCATTGTTTATAATTATCAGGAGATTATCATAATAAAGCAATGCTCTCACTGACCACTGTCTGCTGACAACTAAACTATTTTTTTCTTCCCGATACAATATATTTGCCACCTATACGACTTACAGGTATGAATGTAAAACGAATAAAGAAATCCATGCTCATTACCTTACTCATTATTGCTGCAATAGCAATAGGTATTTATATATTCCTTCAATCAGCTCCTTTTGGTCACGCACCATCCAATGCACGTTTGGAGCGAATCAAAAAATCTCCGAATTATAAAGACGGCGTATTTCAGAATCTCTCTCTTACGCCAGTGATGGCAGATGATGCATCATACGTGGATATGATCAGAAAACAGTTTTCCGGCGATTCAGCCCGTGAACCTGAAAAACCTATTCCAGGTATAAAAAGAGATTTGTCGGTTATTGTTTCTGAAAATCCTGTAATCACCTGGTTTGGCCATTCTACTTATTTGATTCAGACAGGCGGAAAAAATATTTTAATCGATCCGGTTTTCAGTATGAGCACTTCGCCCGTGCAATTTGTAGGAAATAAAAAATACCAGGGAACAGAAATATATTCCCCGGCAGATTTTCCCCTGATTGATTATCTGATTCTTTCCCATGATCATTACGATCACCTGGATTACCAGACAACGCTTGATATGAAATCGAAAGTGCGTTCCTACTATATGCCTTTGGGTGTTGGTTCACATCTTGAAGCCTGGGGAATTGATACGACTAAATTAACAGAACTTGACTGGTGGCAGGAAACCAATCTTGGAGATGGCTATAAACTGGTTTGTTTGCCAGCCCGCCATTTCTCTGGCCGCAGCGTAACAGATCGCGGAAAGACGTTGTGGGCATCATACTTGTTAATTACTCCGACCCATAAAATATATATCGGTGGTGATTCCGGTTATGATACACATTTTAAACAGATCGCCAATAAATATGGGCCGGTTGATATTGCCTTTCTTGAATCCGGACAATACAATGCTTACTGGCCCTATATTCACATGATGCCGGAGGAAACCGTACAAGCTAGTAAAGACCTGCAGGCTAAAGTCTTGCTGCCTGTACATTGGGGAAAGTATACCTTGGCGCTACATCCGTGGGACGAACCGATTAATCGTTTAACGCGTGAAGCGGCTAAACAGCAGGTAACAGTTACTACACCCATGATTGGCGAACCGGTAGTACTGGATAGTATATTACCTGCCAGTAAATGGTGGTTGATGGAAATGAAATAAAAAACGCTGAAAAATAGATCATAAAAAAACGTCCCGATAGCTATCGGGACGTTTTTTTATTGAGGGGCATTTCCTTTTTTTATAATGGTATGCTTTACGTGTTCTTTCTTTTGATGATTCTCCTTTACATTCGCATGTGGCTTTGAATGTTGAGCGTTTCCTTTTTTCTTTTTGTTGTTATTGAAAGCCTGGTTATACTTAGGCTTCTTCTCTGGCTCATAAACCGGGCCCTCACCTATTTCAACCGGTATGGTTAATTTAGGAATTTCTCTGCCGATCAGATTTTCGATCTGCAGGAATTTATGCTGGTCGGCATCACTGATGAATGTAATAGCGGTACCTGTTGTGGCAGCCCTTGCCGTACGGCCAATGCGGTGAATGTAATTTTCAGCATCACCAGGAACCTCAGCATTAATAACCAGATCAATCCCATCGATATCAATACCTCTTGAAAGAATATCCGTACCGATTAACAATTGTAGCTGACGGCTTTTGAAAGCTCGCATGATCTCTTCACGTTCTTCCTGTTCCAGATCGGAATGAAATCCTTTCAGGCTAAAGCCCATATTGGAAAGATCGCGTTCAAGTTTTTTTACGTGTTCTTTTGTAGAAGAAAATATGATGATGCTATTATAATTTCCGGTGGAAAGTATGTGCTTGATTAATTTATTTTTCTGTTCGTTGTAAACCAGGTATGCCTGTTGCAAAATACCTTCTGCAGGTTTGGAAATGGCAATATTTACCTGCACCGGATCTTTCATCAGCTTGTTCGCCAGGGCACGCATTTTGGCAGGCATGGTTGCTGAGAACATAATCGTTTGGCGGTCTGCGGGCAGATAGTTGATTATACGGATGATGTCATCATAAAAGCCCATATCCAGCATACGGTCTGCTTCGTCTAATACAAGATGCTTGATCTGTTTTAAATTGGCAGTACCTGATTGCAGTTGTGCAAGCAATCGGCCTGGAGTTGCTATGACAATGTTGGCTCCGTCGGTAAGTGCTTTGCGTTGCTGATCCCAGGTTGCACCATCTCCGCCTCCATATACGGCAATGGAGCTTACATTGATGAAATAAGAAAAGCCTTCGATTTGCTGATCAATCTGAATGGCAAGTTCACGCGTAGGAACAAGCACAAGCGTATCCAAACCGTCTGAATTTGATTCTATGATCTTATGCAGAATAGGCAGCATGTAAGCAGCTGTCTTACCAGTACCTGTTTGTGCGCAGGCCATCAGGTCCTTGTTGGAAAGAATTACGGGGATGGATTCTTCCTGTATGGGTGTTGGTTTATTAAAGCCCATGGAGCTCAGGCTATCCAGTAAACCAGCGTTAAAATTAAAATCGCTAAATGTCAATTATGTAATATTAAATGTTTCTCTTCTTTGGAAGTAAAGATAACAAATAATCAGCAGTTTAAGCTATAAACCTCAATAAGATAACTGCTTAGAAGCTTTATTTAGACCAGTATTCGGAATTAATTCTTAAATCGTGTCGCAAACAGGTATTTTTCTTTCCAGTAGCTGTCAAATGTATTGGTAATAATAACCCCACTCTTGTTGGAAGCATGTATGAAGGTACCATCGCCGAGGTATATACCAGCATGTGTAATAAAGTTTGCACTGTTGTAAGAACTATAGTAAAATAGCAAATCTCCTTTTTGCAGGGAGTCTTTGGAAGAAACAATGGTGCCGTAGCGCCCTTGTTCATGGGAAGAATGCGGCAGGATCACTCCAAACTTTTTATGTACAACCATAACAAGTCCGGAACAATCGATCCCTTTTTTGCTTGTGCCGCCCATTACATGCGGCGTTCCGATAAATGTTTTCGCATAGGCGATCACCCCCTCAACAGAATAGCTGTCAATATTTACCGTTTTTTCAATTCCTCCTTTTCTATACTTCTCCAGTTGGGCTTTAACGGTTGGGTTTACTGTGTTATCAATCACCTGTTGAAAGCGCGGAGATACCGACTGATTGGTAAAACTTACCAGACAAAGAAGAAGGAAAAGATGAAATGGTATACGGATATATGAATGCATGTAATTAATTTTTTCTATGAAGTTACGCCGGTCTTTCTCAGGCTTCAACAATTTCTCCGGTTTCGTTATCTGCAGCTTTTACAGGTTTATAGCCCTTTACAGCAAAGAAAATAATATATGCATAACATACCAGACACAAAGCAAAGCTGTATCTATAACCAACATGATCTGCCAGTATACCTTGTAAAATCGTTACGAGTGCACCACCGGCAACCATAGTAACCATTAAGCCGGAACCACGACTGGTATATTTACCCAGACGAGCAATGCCTAATGGAAATATACTTGGCCACATAATCGAATTAAACAAGCCGATCAATAGTAAACACACAGCCGCTAAAGGAACAGTTATTGGTTTGAAGTTGAAATAAAATTCCATTGTAGTGCAGTCCTCGCCCATATTGATCACCGGTACAGTGATTTTATTATGAATCATAAAATCTGTCATGCTTAAGAAAATCAAGGCAAAAGCAACGATAGCAACAAAGGCTAATGCTTTGTGTGTTGCAACTTTCTGTGTGATTTTGCTGCCCATAAAACGCCCGATCATAGCTCCTGCCCAATAATAAGCAACGAGGCTGGCTGCAAACTTTTCAGGAATATTACCCATGGTATCTGATTTTAGATATACGACCAGTAAGCTGCCGATTACTACTTCAGCTCCTACATAAAAGAAGATGGCACCGGCACCAAAAAGCAAATGTCTGAATTCAAAAATACTTCCTGTTAATACTTCATCTTTTTCATTTTCGATAGACAGTTTAGGAAGTTTCATGAACCACATGAATGCTGTTATGGCAATGATCAATAGAGCTATGGCTACATACAGGCTACGGGTTGTAGCAAGTGTTTCTGTTTTTGTCATAATGCATTCATTCAGCAGGTAGAATGATCCAAAGATCGGACCTACTGCTGTAGCTGTTGAATTCAGGGCTCCGCCCAGATTCAGGCGTGCTGCGCCTGTTTCCGCTGTACCTAAAGAGATCAGATATGGATTGATAGCTACCTGCAGAATAGCAAAACCACTTCCGACAATAAACAATGCTAATAAGAACAAACCATAGGAAGCATATTCAGAAGCCGGATAAAATAATAGCAACCCAAACGCTACGATTAATAAAGAGCAAATAGTGCCTTTTTTATAACCGATTCTTTTGATCAGGTTCCCGCCGGGAATAGATAGCAAGCCATAAGCCATGAAGAAGCTGAACTGAATCAATAATAGCTTCCAGTTTTCATTGTCTTTAAAATCAAATGTACTTTTCATGATTGGAATAAGTACATCATTCAAAACGGTAATAAAACCGATTACAAAAAATAATGTTGCCATTAATGCAATAGCAGCCGTGTATTTTACATTCGGATCTGTTGAAGAATGGGATGAAATATGAGTTGAAGAACCTCCTGCCATAAAATTACCTTCGTTTAAAATAAACAATCTTCGAATATAGAGCAGGATTTCCTAACAACAAAGATCGCAGCTGGGTTTCTTGTCTTTTTCCCTTATAAAATAAAAAAAGACCGATTTGCGCATCGGTCTTTTTACTTCAACAGATTAAAAAATAAATTGCTTAACTGTATAGGTTATGAATTTAGTTAAACACGAAAAATTATTTTAAATGAATCTTTCGTGTTTAATTGCCAGCAATTATTTGATGATATTGAATTTTTGCACGGCAGCACCGTTTTCGCCCTGAAGACGAATCAGGTATACACCGTTTGTTAAATTAGAAGTATTTATTTCAAATGTATCACCTTCCCAGTTACCTGTTATCGGAAACTCATTACCATTCAAGTCAATAACTGTTGGTTCTTCAATCAGATCAAATGGCTTCACAATAAACAGGCTTGAAGAAGTTGGGTTTGGATACAGGTTGATTTTAACATTTTTCAGAACAGCATTTTTATTTGCCGTTACAACCTCAACTTCGTATGGTTTTGCTACTGCTTTAATACCGGAGAAGATACTTTGTAAACTACCTGAAACGTATGCAAGCGGTGCATTCCAGTTGATAGCAATTTCGTTTGTTGAATAACTGCATTCGTTATCCAGATAAGATAATGCAGGTAATGTTGAAGGATATCCTGTACAACCATCCTGTTGTCCTGGGTTTGGCCCGCCAACAAGCAAACCTGGTATTGCAGGGGCAACTCCATCAGCCTGTGATGGGCGGTGGTGGATATTGTTTGATGGCTTTGCACCAAATCCGGTCACAAATGAATAGCCTGTTGCATTACGGCCCATTAAGTAATCCAGATTAGAGAGAGCTGCTTTCAGATAAGTGCTGTCATTTGTATAATTGAAAGCCTGGATCAGAATGAATGATTGATTGGCAGCGGTAGCATTACTGCCCCAGCCAAAGTTCCATGCTCCTTCACCCATTGCAACTCTATATGCAGAATTGGAATTAGCCTCAGTCCTGTATGTATTGGCAAGTGTGATTATCCTGTTTTTAATAGTTGTTGTATCTGATACATTATTCAATGAATCGACGATATTTAATCTATTATGTGCCATGGAAATCAAACCTAATGTAAATACATTTGGCCAGCCCGGTATATCTGCCGCACGTGTTATACTCGTTTGAGCATAATACGATTTATCTAATGTAGTTGTAAATATTTCTGCTGCTGCCCATGAAAATTCATCACTAAAGTTAGAGTCACCATATCCGCCTGTAGTGATTGGAGGGCTTATCAGTTTTGATTGGTCGTAGGCAACAGATGGATTTGCTTTTGCCCATGCATAAGCTTTGATTGCAGCATTGATACATGAATCAGATAGCTGTGGCAGTTGAGTTTTAAAGTTTGCGAAAATTCTGGAAGCCTGTGCCATAACAGCAGCAAAATCAAGCGTTGCAGCAGTACCTTTTTGTACAACATATCTTGGGTTTGTTGCCTGTGCAGGCATTACATTGTCCCCGTCAAAATTTGCGTTTGTTAATTTATGATACACACCGCCATCGGAATCCTGCATGGTAAGCATCCAACGTATGTTCCATAATGCTTCGTCCAATACGTCAGGTAAGTTGTTATTGCTCTCAGGAATGTTCCATTTCAATGTGTCATAGTATGTCGAGAAATGTTCGTAGCAAGCCAGTACCGTATAAGTTGATATACCGGAGTTAACAATGTATTTGTTATAATCACCTGCATCGTACCAACCTTTGGGAGAACTTATTGTGCTGTTTGTTGGTCGGCCCGGGGAAGCTGCTGAATTATGGATCAGAACGCTTTTATCCGGATGGCCGGCTGCCCTTGCCCATATACCCCCATAAGTACTTGGAATAGATGTAGAAGCTCGCTGATAATAAAAACCTTTTAAGCTTCCTTTAGCTAATGCGTTCAGGATGTTATCACTGATAGTGAATGTATAAGAAGGTGTAGTAATGCCAGGTACAAGCATTTTATATTTTCCCGGTGTATTAAATGTTGTAAAGTCTGCGATACGAACCGATTCACCGGAATAAGACCATGTTTTACTTGCAGTTAAGTCTCCATCTGATACAGTATCCTGAAGATCTTCTGTTACTATATAATATCTTGGTAACGTTGCTGATGCTCCGCTTACAACAGCTTGTTTATAGCCCTCTGTAAAAAAGCCTAATTGATTGAACCGGATTCCTTTAGATCCTTGAGCCAAACCGCTTTTGGCTTTGGAACCAATCATGACACTATCCATAAAAAATGACCCTGTGAAACCAGATGTATTTGCAGCCGCAGGATTTACAGTAATTAATATTTTTACGATATCGGCTGAATTTACCGGGCCGTTATTGCTTCCGTACTGTTGATAAAAACGTCCGGTAAAATCGAATAAATAATCATAATATTGTGAATTATCCGCTTTAATAACTTGTGTAGCCGGTAATTGATTAGTACTTCTGCCTGTCGCATCAATCATATCAATACGAAGAGTAAAACTCGTGCCAGATTTGACCTTAACAGAAACGTAAGGATCATTTGTAACATCTATACTTGAAAAAGAATAAGGAAATCCGACATAATTCACTCCGGCTGCTGTACAGTTAACAAGTAACTGTGTATTACCTCCTGATTTGTAGGATGTTAACCCATATTGACTATTTCCTGTCCAGGCTGAACCAACAGATGGAGGTGTATAGGATTCAAAATCGTCTCCTGCACCTGTCTGAGCAACACTTTGCAATACCATAAAAAGTAATGCAGTTGTTAAAAGGCTTATTTTTTTCATATTTTTTAACATTTAAACAATAATACCTGTTTTGAATAAAAGGTGTTCAGTGTAGGTGCAACTTTTGTTAAAAAAAACTTATTTTTTGTTGGATTTAGGTATAGTATTTTCGTAATTTGTTACCACATATAAATACTGAATATCAATACTTTTGATATGGCTCAGAAAGTGAAATACTATTTCAATACCACATTTTGGTTTATTAGCTTTATTTATGTTTTTTTATCAATAAACATAGATTCAGCGGCACAGGAACCTGTCATTTTAAGAGTGCAAGGAGCACAGGATAATCTTGTATTGAAAGCGAATCAGCTCGATTATTTTGTTGATCGCGTAGGAGCTGCTGACCATGCTTCTGTAATTTCTGGTGAATACGATTCTTTCTTTAAAGAAGTTTCTCAGGATATTTATTATAAGCCACCGGTAAATGTCAATTATTGGGTAAGATTTAGATTAAAAAATGCCGATCCCGAAAAAAGATGGATGGTAGAGTTTCTGGATCCCCATATTTCAAAGCTGATTTTTTTCAGGCCAAATTCTTCAGGCAAATACGATACGTTAAAAATGGTTGGTTACGACCTGCCTTTTAGTAATAAAGAATTTCAACATAAAAACTACGTATTCAAGACATTTTTGCCCAAAGATTCCATAGTGACGTTTTATGCCCTGTTGAATTCTAAAAATTATTCCAGCCTGGCACTAACGGTGAGAGAAGAAAGTTTTTCTTCTTTTTATGCGCTCCGGGAATATATCATGCTTGGACTTTTTTATGGGATATTATTGATCATGGCTATATATAACCTGTTCATCTTTTTTAACATTCGCGAACGGGTTTATTTGTTTTATGTTTTATATACGATCGGTTGTGCATTCAATTCCTTTTCCGAAGATGGATTAGGTTTTCAATATCTCTGGCCGGACTCCCCTGCCCTTAATCAGTTGATTATGCTGGCGGCTCCGCTGTTTTTGTTAAGTGCTTTCATGTTGTATTCTTTTTCTTTTTTGAAAATCAGTGTTCATGCTAAAAAGATCAGTTACCTCATTATTTTGTTTTACATTGTTTATGTAATTGTCTTTTTTATTGAACGACTCGTTTTGAAAACACAAAACTACTATCCGTTCTTTTATCTGGTTCCATTCATTTTAATTTATAT
>JAGKWN010000004.1 GCA_021151805.1 Cytophagaceae bacterium
ATTATGAATTATGAATTTTCTCACTCTGCTGGAAGTCTTTTCTGCATCTCCACGAATCTGTTTAACCGACGTCCGCCGCGGCGGATCATCGTGGGATTTTACAACAATCTCATTGCTGTCCTCTGCAGACGATTGATTGATAATTCCGGGTATATGCAGCTTTTCCTGTGCCGGAATTTTTTTATATTTGCTGACGGAATCAGCAGACACAGCTGTATAAGTAATCGCTATTTAGCCCAAAACCTGTATAGCTATTTTAGAACCAATATTCCCAACCTTCACCCGTACTTCATCTGTAGTTCACCCGTACTTCATCCGGAGTTCACCCGTAGTTCACCCGTAGTTAAGCCCGGGAAATGCCCACCCAATACCCACTCAATGCCTGAAGAATATCCCGTTAAAGGTTCGGGAAATAGCATCTGGATACTTAGAAAGAGTCAGGGGTAAGGGTGATCTGTGTGTTACAGGTCAAGTTAAGTGTTCAGTCGCAGGTCTTTAGCGCAGCGTAACATTGAAGCCAACCGGATCTCTCACTGATCAGGCACGAGCAAATGCTTTCTCAGACATGAACCCCGCGTGTCTTCACGATCTGTTTAACCCACGTCCGTCGTGGCGGATCAATCGTGGGATTTTTACAAGCTGTAATCAGATGTAGCGCCCATAGGTTTTCTCTGTATTTTATTTTATTTTTCTGAATGGAACAAAACAACCGACGTACTTTTATCAGGCAGGCTTCTCTTGCAGCGGCAGGGTTTGCCTTACTGCCATCTTTCGATCTTTTTGCTGAAGAGCAGAAAAAATTTCATTTTGAAATTTCACTGGCTGAATGGTCCCTGCACAAGGCCTTGTTTGGCGGAAAAATGACCAACCTTGATTTTCCGGAAGTAGCTAAAAAGCAATACGGCATCAGCGCCGTGGAATATGTAAACCAGTTCTTCAGCGATAAGGCCAAGGACATTACCTACCTGAACCAGCTGAAACAACGATGCAGCGACAATGGTGTAAAAAGTGTGCTGATCATGATCGACCAGGAAGGGCCGCTGGCCGACAAGGATAATACACTGCGTGAAAAGGCAGTTGAGAATCATTACAAGTGGGTGGATGCATCCAAACACCTGGGCGGCCATGCTATCCGTGTGAACCTGCATGGTGAAGCCAATGCCGAAGAGTGGCATGCCGCAGCCGTTAAAAGTTTAACAGCGCTTGCAATTTATGCCGACACCATGGATATGACCATACTGGCGGAAAATCACGGCACCTGGTCGTCCAATGCAGCAATGCTTGCCAAGGTTGTGCAGGAAGTAAACCATCCGAAATGCAAAACGATGGTTGACTTCGCAAACTTCTGTGTGCGCCGTGAAAAAGGAGATCTATGGGAATCGCCTTGTGTAGAGTGGTACGACAAATATAAAGGTGTAGAAGAATTGCTTCCTTTTGCGAAGGGGGTCAGCGCGAAGACATTCGATTTTAACGCAGCCGGTGAAGAAAGCAACACTGATTTTACCCGCATGCTGAAATTGGTAAAAGCATCAGCATACCGCGGTTATGTTGGTATTGAATACGAAGGCGACCGCTTAAGCGAAGAAGAAGGGATCAAAGCAAGTAAAAAACTGCTTGAGAAAATTCGTACAGCACTGGCATAATTATTCTAATTACAGATCCATGATTGAAATCATGGGTTACTATACGAATACTGGATAGCCCACGGTTTTAACCGTGGGAGCACCCAACCCAATCGTATCCTGCTGGCGCAAGGTTTTCCTGTGCCTGATTAGTTATAACACCGTGGTCTGTGGCACACAGACCACGCCTACTTGCGCCAGCAGAGAAAATCAATATGTAATTAATTCATAATTCATAATTCATAATTTTTAACATGTTTGTTGAAGCCATAGAAAAAGCTGCTGCGTATACACGACCCATTCATACGATCATGCGTACGTATGGTGGTAAACAGATTATACCCGGTGCCGCCACATTCTTTTTTGTTAACAGGGAAGGCTATGCCATTACCTGCAAACACGTGGTAGATCTGCTGCTGGCGTCTGAAACGATCAACGCCAATTATGCAGCGTTCAGAGCGGAGAGAAATCGTTTGCCTAACGATGGAAAATATAAGAACAACCTGAAAGGCCTGGAGCTGAAATACAATATTGGTCCGGATACGGTTATCCAGATCCGGAATTCCTTTGTAGATGCGGTTTCCAGCATGTCGGGTTTTACCGTGCACCTGCACCCGACAGCAGATCTTGCCATTATTAAATTAAACGACTTCGGGAATATTCTGTATTCAGATGTTGCAGTGTTTAAAAAGAACGGAGCCGATATAAAACAAGGTGAAACACTTTGTCGCCTGGGCTTCCCTTTTCCAGAGTTTACAAACTTCGCCTACAACGAAGCGATTGATGATATCGAATGGACCGCAACGGGTATTCAGCAATCACCGCGCTTTCCGATCGATGGCATGGTAACACGTTTCCTTGCAGAGAATAATAGTTTGAACGGGATTGAATTAAGCACACCAGGGTTAAGAGGCCAAAGCGGAGGACCGCTGTTCAATAAAGAAGGTGTTGTGTATGGCATGCAATCATCTACCAAACACCTGCATTTAGGCTTCGATATTATTGATAAAGAAATATTCATCAACAACCGGCCGCATAAAGTCACCGATTATTCGTTCATGCATCTTGGGCAATGTATTCATGTAGATGTGATCAAGAATTTTTTAGATGAACACAAAGTCATGTATTACGAGGAGGATTGACAAGACAATTATGAATTATGAGTTATGAATTATAAATTATGAATTGTAATCCGTCGTGGCGGAATGATTCTCATCCCTTGAAAATTCAGGAACAACCGATGCCATCGTTTAGCGATGGCATCGGTGTTTAGCGTTACCGTGGCTGTGGCTCACAGACCACGATAGCTCTTCACCGTGGTCTGTGGCTCACAGACCACCTGCTTGACCCACATCTGAAACCAACACATGGGTCGTCTGATTTTCACGCTGATGCCACCATTCGCTTGTGCCTTTAAATATCTGACACAAGAAAATATTGTGATCTGTGTGTCACAGACCACGGTGCCGGGAGAAGATATACTCTTATTTTTTTCTCATTTCATTACATACACCAGATTCAATTATATGACTTTTTAATGTTAAGCATTTTTGATATTCAGCTTACTACCTGAGAAAAGGCATACTATTTCCTGAAAAAAGTCATATTTAGCTGATTAATTAGGCGGTTTATATAGAAATAGTTATCTAAAGTAAATCAAAACTTTCACCTGCCATATAAAATAAGGAGAGATTAATTATTGCATTTATTAAAGAAATTGCTAAATTGACATACCCTTAAATAATGCAACGAACGCTATTAATATTATTTTTACTGACCATGTTCAGTACTTCATTTTGGATTATTCAATTCCGGAATGAGGGTGATATATATAAGGCGTTTTCATCTCATAAAAAAACTTCGGTTCAACATCAGTCGAATTTTGAAGAAGTTAATTTGAATATCTGTAATAAACATTCCTTTCCATCAGAAGATATTTCTTTAACAGAAGATATTCCTTTTGAAAAAGAAGACAAAGATGAAGTTGGAAAAGAAACATTCACAGATGCTCTCTTTTATTATATAGAGGAATCTGTAACCAATGATCTTTTTTCCGAAAAGATTGTCGCTTCTTATGACCGTTATTTTTTTAAACTTCATTTTTCAGACATATTCTCGCCTCCGCCTAACACTAACCGTGCTTAAGTAGTTATTCTGATTTTAAAAAAGTTGTCCGTACAAAATACCGTATTTACAACGAACCCTTTTAATTAAAAATCTAAACACACGTAAGGCTTCGGTTTTGCGTAGCAACGTATTTTGAAATGGCAAAATTATCCCTTTATGCAGCTATCGTACTGCAAATCCTTACGATCGGTTGTTCTTTCGATAAAGAAAAAAAACAAGATGAAAAATATACGGTAACAAGGCCAATCATCATCGATACAGTCTACTATATCGATTATGTTTCGGATATCCACTCCGTGAAAAATGTGGAGATCCGTTCCCGTGTGAAAGGTTATGTAGAAAGTATTCTGGTTGATGAAGGTAAATCGGTAAAGAAAGGCCAGATCCTGTTCCGCATCAGTGACCAGGAATACAAAGAAGAAGTATTAAAAGCAAAGGCGAATCTGAAGAATGCCATTGCAGAAGCAAAGTCTGCAGAACTGAATCTTCAGAACGTAAAAGTACTTGTTGAAAAAAATGTTGTCTCAAAAACAGAGCTCGACATGGCGCATGCCAAGCTGGATGCCTTGAATGCCAATATCGAAGAAGCAAAGTCGCATGAAGTAAGTGCGCAGCTTAAACTTTCTTTTACAGAAGTGCGCGCACCGTTTGATGGTATCATTGACCGTATTCCGAATAAAGTAGGTAGCTTGATCGATGAAGGCACGCTGCTGACAACTTTATCAGACAACAGCGAAGTGTTTGCTTATTTCAATGTTTCAGAAAAAGAGTATCTGGATTTTACTTCTGATCAGTCGGGCTCTTACAGTAAAGCCGTAAGCTTGATTCTCGCAAACAATGAACAATTTAATTACGAAGGCCAGGTAGAAACCATTGAAGGTGAATTTGATAATTCAACCGGAAGCATCGCGTTCCGTGCACGTTTCCCTAATCCGGACAAAGTGTTGAAGCACGGATCAACCGGTAAGATCCGCTTGAAGCGCTCTATACAGAAGGCATTGGTAATACCGCAGAAATCTACTTTTGAAATCCAGGATAGAATGTTTGTTTACGTGGTAGGTAAAGACAACATCGCGCAGATGCGGAGTGTACAGCCTAAGCTTCGTATACCGCACTTGTATATTATGGAATCAGGAATCACGGCAAATGATAAATTTATATACGAAGGCATACAAGATGTAAGGGAAGGAATGGAGATTGCTCCTGAGTTTGTTTCGCTCAAAGCAATCATTCCACAACTGGGAAATGAATAATACTTGTTATTTATTTTAGTTATTCACTTAGACAGCCCTTGATATGTTTAGTATATTCATTAACAGACCCGTTCTATCAATAGTAATTTCACTCATCATTGTTTTTTTGGGAGTACTCTCGTTGATGGGACTTCCCGTTACACAATATCCGGATATTGCCCCACCGGTAGTTGCTGTAACAACCAAATATACCGGTGCCAATGCCGAGGTATGTGCAAAGGCCGTTGTAACACCGCTGGAACGCGCCATTAATGGGGTATCCGGGATGTCGTACATGACTTCCGTTTCCGGTAATGATGGTACAAGTATCATTCAGGTATATTTTCAGGCAGGTGTTGATCCGGATCTGGCTTCAGTCAATGTGCAGAACCGTGTAACTGCCGTGCTCGATGAAATGCCGGAAGAAGTTATTAAGTCGGGTATCATCATTGAAAAAGAAGTGAACAGTATGTTGATGTATTTAAATATCTTAAGTACAGACTCAACTACCGATGAAAAGTTCTTATACAACTTTGCGGATATCAATATTCTCGCCGAGCTGAAACGTATCAATGGGGTAGGCTTTGCAGATATTATGGGCCAACGCGAATACTCCATGCGTATATGGCTCAGACCGGATCGTATGACGGTGTATGATGTTTCAGCGGAAGATATTATCAAAGCATTACGCGCACAGAATGTGGAAGCCGCACCGGGAAAGATCGGTGAGAGCTCCGGCCGTAAGTCTCAATCCCTGCAGTATGTATTGCGTTACTCCGGTAAGTATACCACAAAAGACCAGTATGAAAATATAGCAATCAAAGCTAACGTGGGCGGGCAGATCCTGCGTCTGAAAGACGTAGCTGAAATTGAATTTGGTTCCCTGGATTATGACGTACTTTCAAAAGAGAACGGCAGGCCTTCTGCTGCTATCATCCTGAAGCAGCGTCCGGGCTCAAATGCCAGCGAAGTAATTGAAAATATTAAAGCAAAAATGGAAGAACTGAAGTCCAGAACATTCCCGCCGGGGATGGACTATACAATCAGTTATGATGTATCGAGATTCCTCGATGCTTCCATACATGAAGTAATCAAAACACTGATTGAAGCTTTTATCCTGGTTGCGATCGTGGTGTTCCTGTTCCTGCAGGATTTCCGTTCAACCATCATTCCGATCATTGCAGTACCGGTATCACTGATCGGTACATTCTTCTTCATGGATATGCTGGGCTTTTCCATCAACCTGCTTACGCTGTTTGCATTGGTACTTGCTATTGGTATTGTGGTGGATGATGCCATTGTTGTTGTCGAGGCCGTGCACGTGAAGATGGAAAAATTTCATATGAACGCGCGTGAAGCAACACACGCTTCCATGAAAGAGATCAGCGGAGCGATCATTGCAATTACGCTGGTAATGTCTGCCGTATTTATTCCGGTTGCATTTATGACCGGACCCGTAGGCGTATTTTACCGGCAGTTCTCTATTACCATGGCCATTGCAATTGTAATCTCCGGTGTGAATGCATTAACATTAACACCAGCATTGAGTGCTTTGCTGTTAAAACCACATGAAGGGCACAAGAAGAAAAAGAATATTTTAAACAAAGCATTTTATGTATTTAATAAAGGCTTCTTCAATCTTACATTCAAATATCAGCACTTGTTGAATCTGGTGATCAACCGCAAGGTGGTTACATTCGGTTTATTGTTATTCTTCATTATTGGAATCAAAGGTCTTGGATATTTATTGCCAACCGGATTCATTCCAACAGAAGACCAGGGGACAATCTATGCGAGTATTACCACGCCTTCCGGTGCAACACTGGAAAGAACAGAGTCGGTGGTAGATGCTATTGACCGCGTTTCCAGAGGATTTGAAGGAGTTGAATCGGTTTCAACCATGGCTGGATACAATGTAATGACCGAAGGTTCGGGGGCAACGTTTGGCATGGCCATGATCAACCTGAAGCCATGGGAAGAACGCAGTCAGTCAGTGGAGGAGATCATCGACTCCATGACGCTAAAAACAAAACATTTAAAAGACGCCTCCATACAATTCTTCCCGCCGCCGGCTGTACCCGGTTATGGAAATGCCAGCGGGTTTGAATTCAGGATTCAGGATCGTTCCGGTACCGGCGACCTGCAGAAGCTGCAGCACATCGCAAATAAATTCATCACCAAGCTGAACGATCGCCCTGAGATCGAAGAAGCTTTCACAAGCTTCGATGCCAGCTTCCCGCAGTACATGATTAAAATCGATTACGATAAAGCTGCCCAGAAAGAAGTAACAGTTAATAACGCCATGGATAACCTCCAGTCATTGATCGGAAGTTATTATGCAACCAACTTCATCCGATTCGGACAGATGTATAAAGTAATGGTGCAGGCACTGCCCCGTTACAGAGCACAGCCGCAGGATATTTTAAAGCTGTATGTGAAAAATGAAAAAGGCGAAATGGTTCCGTATTCTGCTTTTGCAACAGTAGAACGTGTATACGGTCCGGAGCAGTTGACGCGCCACAACATGTTTACAGCAGCTATGGTGAATGGAGAACCTGCACCAGGCTATAGCAGCGGTGATGCCATTGAGGCGATCGAGGAAGTAGCCGCGGAAACATTACCTAAAGGTTATACCTTTGAATGGTCAGGCATGACGCGTGATGAAGTGCTTTCCGGTAATCAGGTGACGATTATCTTTTTGATCTGTCTGATCTTTGTTTATCTGATTCTATCTGCACAATACGAAAGTTTCATTCTGCCGCTGGCGGTAATTATCTCTCTGCCTACGGGTATTTTCGGGGCATACCTGTTGTTGTTCATTCTGGATCTTCAGAATAACATTTATGCGCAGGTTGCTTTGGTCATGCTTATCGGTCTTTTAGGAAAGAATGCCATTCTGATTATTGAGTTTGCCTTGCAAAAACAAAAAGAAGGCAAGACTCCTGCAGAAGCAGCAATCGAAGGTGCAGCAGCCCGCTTCAGACCAATTCTGATGACTTCGTTTGCATTCGTTGCCGGTTTGATTCCATTGATGATTGCTTCGGGGGCCGGTGCTATTGGTAACAGAACCATTGGTACAGCCGGTGCGGGCGGGATGTTCATTGGAACAGTACTTGGCTTGATTATTATTCCAGGTCTGTATGTAGTTTTTGCTACACTTGACCAGAAGTTATCCAGAAAAACAGAAACGGATCAACCACCGCATTTAAATACCCCATCTGAAATATGAGATCATATAAAATACTCTATTACCTTGCATGGGCCTGCATGATATGTCTGGGTTGTACAACAACACAGCAAAGCCAGCAGGCATCACTGCCGCCGCTTCCAAAAAGTTATGTAAGTAAAACAGACTCCGGAAGCGTCGCTGCCATAAACTGGAAACAGTACTTTAAAGATACTTCCCTGATCCGTTTGATTGATACAGCACTGGTAAATAACCTGGATGTGATGATGGCTTACCAGCGGATCGAAGTGGCACGTTCACATGTGAAGTTTGCCAAAGGGCAATACCTTCCTTTTGTAACAGGCGCTGGTAGTGTCGGACTACAAAATTACGGCGAGTATACTCAGGAAGGGGTCGGTAATTTTGATACCAACTTTTCAAAAAACATTTCTGAAAGTCAGCATATGTCTTCCGACCTGAAAGACTTTTATGTGGGCATACATGCTTCATGGGAAGTGGATGTATGGGGTAAACTCAGGAATAAACGTAAAGCGGCTACGGCTAAATACCTGGCTTCTGTGGAAGGACGCAATTGGGTAGTGACCAATCTGATCGCTGAAATCGCAGGGACTTTCTATGAACTGCTTGCGCTGGATAATGAACTGGAGATTATTCAGGAAACAATTATTCTGCAATCGAATCAGCTTTCTATAGTGGAAACACAAAAAGAAGCAGGCAGGGCAAATGAGTTGGCCGTAAAACAATTTGAAGCACAGGTGTTGCATTCAAAAGGCCTTGAAGTTGAAATCGCACAAAAAGTGATTGAGGCTGAAAACAAACTGAACTTTTTATTGGGCAGGTATCCGCAACCGATCATTCGTAACAACGATCACTTTACTTCTGAAGTACCAACACAGGTACTTGTAGGTATTCCATCGGAGTTGTTAAACAACAGACCGGATATTAAAGAAGCCGAATATCAGTTGACCGCGACGAAAGCAAATGTAAAAGCTGCGAAGACTGCTTTCTATCCATCATTCACCATTTCAGGATCGTTGGGGTATCACTCATTCAACCCGCAGTATTTTATAAGTCCGCAGGCTGTTGTATATAATATTGTTGGCGGTTTGGTAACGCCGCTTATTAATCAAAGTGCCATCAAAGCTTCTTTCAGAACAGCGAAAGCCGAGCAGCTTGAAGCGATGTATAATTACCAGAAAGTTGTATTGAATGGATACATTGAAGTATACAATCAAATGGTATACATAAACAACCTGAATAAGATTTATAAATTCAAAAATGAAGAAGTAGAAGTATTAACAACTTCTATTGAAACAGCTTCTGAATTATTCTTGACAGGCCGTGCCACATACCTGGAAATTATTGTAACACGTTCCGCAGCTTTACAATCCAGAATTGAGCTTATTAATATTAAGAAAAGACAATTTACTTCGCTGGTAAATATTTACCGTGCATTAGGTGGCGGTTGGCAATAAAAATAAGTACGGTTATTAAAAATAAAGGAGGCCTTTTTTTGACGATGTCAGAAAGGGCCTCCTTTATTTTAACCTTCTGATTAGTGAACAATAATGCTCTTACATGTTATTTAGCCGGCTTTTGATAAATTTTACTATTTTTTTTCATAAACAGCGAAGGTTTTTTTCGTTTCTTTCGTCTAATACTTAAAGAGCAGAAAATTGAAAGCAGATGCGGAGTATATAGCGGAATTAAAAAGTAACGACCGTAAGGCGTATGCTGAATTCGTTGGTGTATTTGCATCGGGGATATATAATGTTGCTTTGAATATTCTTCAGCGCAGAGAAGAGGCTGAAGAAGTAGCGCAGGATGTATTTATAAAAGTGTTTCAATCTATAGATTCTTTTGACGGTTCGTGTAGTTTAAAAACCTGGCTCTACAGAATTACTGTTAATAAATCTCTGGATATGCTTCGTCAGCGAAAGCGGAAAACACCATGGACGGTCTTTGTAAACCTCTTTGGTGAAGACGGAGAAGAGAAGGAGACAGCAGTTGATTTCGTTCATCCGGGCATTCAAATGGAGAAAAAAGAAGAAGCCGAAATTCTTCTCGCAGCCATTGATAAATTACCAGAGCGACAAAGAACAGTCTTTATCTTATATCAATTTGAAGATATGAGTTACAAGGAAATTGCTTCAACATTAGAGACCAGCGTTTCGGCCGTGGACTCTTTAATGAGCAGAGCAAAAAAACAATTAAGAGAACAATTAAATCCCCTGGTTTATGGATCCGTTAGATGAGTTATTAAAAACGTTTGATCATACCAAGCGTGCACCATTGCCGGAAGGCTTTGAGGCAAAGGTGGTGAATAAATGGTTTGAAATGCGTCCGGAGAAAAAAACATATCCATTTCTGAGATATGCTGTTGCTGCCTGTCTGATCATTTGCACGTCGCTGAACATATATTATTTATCTGTTCAAGCAGATGTAGCAGCAGATGTGACTGCAGCAACAACTGATTCGACCTTTGAAACAGAGCTGATCAATGAGTATGGATTAACAGCAGGGACGGATGCGTATTATTCATCGATCGAGTAAACAGTAAACAACATTAAGTTATGAAAGAGCTATTAAAAAATAAATGGGCATGGGCTGTAGCAGTCTTAGTGCTTCTGAATATTGCGACCATTGGTGCTATGTGGGCATCTATCTGTGGCAGAGGCGGCCATGGAGGCGGTCACTGGAATAAAGGTGATAGGCACAAAGACTGGGGCATGCATCACGGTGGCCATCATGGTAAAGGAGATTATTTTGCGCGGGCATTGCAATTAACACCCGAGCAGGAAGTTGCTTTTGATTCATTGCGTAAAGAACATTTTGCAGCAATGAAAAACGACATGGAAGAAATGGGCGCACTTAAAAAAGAAGTGATCCAAAATCTTGGAAAGCCTTCAGCTGAGGTAGATCCTGTGTTCCAGAAGATCGCAGCACTGGAGATAAAAAATCAAAAAGAGATGTTCGATCATTTTAATAAGATGTATGCTTTATGCACCGATTCACAAAAAGTTTCATTAAAAGAAAAATTATCGAACGTGATGAGTCACCCCGGCCCGGGTTTCGGCAGGGGTAGACCAGGTTTTGGTGGCCATGAGCAGAAGCATTGCAAAGGAGGAGTATCTTGTATGCCAGGAAATGAGCCTGGACCGGCAGGTCCTCCTCAAGAAGATGAAATACGATAAGGCAAGCCCCGCTGGATAAAACATATAATAACCTAAGTACTGAAAAACCTAAGGATATTAAAATTGCCCGGGATTCTTATTGGTTGGTACTGGTATATTACCCGCTGATATGTTCGGTTTCCCGGTTAATTTGAAAAGGTCTGCTCCCCTGGCAGGCCTTTTTATTTTTTATTGAATCAGAACCCGTTGCGGTTTTTTTGGTGGTAACAATTCCACAAATAGGTAGAAATATTTTCTGCTTTACCTGACAATACTTTTACTTTGTAATACTTCCCCATAATTAACTCACGCAGATTTAAGAGCATGCCTGTAAAAAGTGAGTCGCTTTAAAATAATAGACTACTAAATTGATAGAGATAGTATATATGAAAAAAACATTTACAATCAATAAAAGAATCTGGTTTGCATTTACACTCATTTTAGGAATTCAATGGACATCATTTGCACAAACAAATTTAAAAGGAACAGTTACCGATGAAGCAGGAACAGAAGCTATCATTGGTGCAATCATTCAGATAAAAGGGACAAGTCAGGGTACTGCCACAGATATCTATGGAAATTATGAATTAAAGGTTGATTCTTTTCCGTGTACAATTGTGGCTTCTTACATAGGCTACGTCACACGCGAGATACCGTTGGCTGAAGGTACAAAAGAACTAAACATTACAATGATTATAGATCCTGAAGAAGAGGAAATTGTGATTGTTGGTTATGGCGAACAAACCAAGCACGATCTGGTTGGTGCGGTTTCAAAGGTTGATCCCGAAGAAACCAAAACAATTCCGGTCGGCAGCTTTGACGCACAGTTGCAGGGGAAGGCAACAGGTGTGCAGGTGGCAACAAACTCAGGAGTTCCCGGCTCGGATGTTTTTATTCGTGTGCGTGGTGCAACCTCCATCAATGCCAGCAATGACCCGCTCTATGTGATTGATGGTGTCTTTGTAAACAACCAGAGTTTACAGAATACTACAGCCAATGGTCTGGCGCAGGATCGGGCCACATCGCCCATGGCAGATATCAACCCCAATGATATTGAAAGTATAGAAGTTCTGAAAGACGCCAGTGCTGTAGCAATCTATGGTTCACGCGGTGCAAACGGTGTTGTGATTGTAACAACAAAGCGCGGAACATTCGGTGTAGAAAAAGTGAAAGTGAATTTCAATGCATCGGAAGGCTTAACGTGGGCTCCTCAAAACAGAATCTGGAAAACAACTACAGGGCCTGAACAGGCGATGTTGCTAAACGAATACAACCGCAACATGGGAAATCCTGAACCATTCCGTCCGAAAGATCAGGTGGTGAATGGTGTTGCAGGCCGTGGCTTGCCATCGGAGCAGCCAACGTATGATCGTTTGGGTTATTTATATCAGACGGGTCACATCCGCAATTACGATTTGTCTTTTCAAGGAGGTTCTGCAACAACAAAATATTATGTAGGCGCCGGTTATAATTTTCAGGATGCAGTATGGAAGCCCATGGATTTCCAGCGTCAGTCATTGAAGTTTAACCTGGATCAGAAAATAGGACGAAAGGTAACTGTTGGAATCAGCAATACATTCACCCGGGTATACAGAAACCAGGCACGACCTGCCAATGGCGGTAATGGTACGTTGCTGCAGGCATCTTTAAGTATACCTGCATACCTGCCGATTTTTGATGAGAACGGAACTCCGTTGAAATGGGTAAACTTTGATAACATTTATACATTGACCAGCAATGTAAACATGTGGTCTACCAGTTATCACTATATCGGTAATGTATACGTGGATTGGGAAATTATTAAAGGGCTGAAATTTCACACAGGCACAAGTCTGGATTATAATATCTATGATGAAAATCAATACTGGCAAAAAAGTACAAACCTTGGAGCTGCCGGTGGATTGGGTACGAAGAGTGTAACGCAGTCAAGCCAGCTGATGAATGAACAGACGCTGCGCTATGTGAAAACAATTGCCAGGCATACTGCCGGCATCTTAGTTGGTAATACACTGCAATCAGTTGTACTGACAAATGCTACCGCGAACGGACAGAATTTTCCGAATGATTCTTATACACAGGTTTCTGCAGCTGCCGTACAGACAGCCTCTCAATACAAAACCAACAACACACTTGCCTCTTTCTTCTCGCGTGTTGATTACAACTTCAATCATAAATATTATTTGGAATTGACAGGCAGGCTTGATGGTTCTTCACGCTTTGGAGAAAATAATAAATGGGGATTCTTTCCTGCTATAGGAACGGCATGGAGGATCAACAAAGAAAACTTCATGGCGGATGTAAAAACAATTAGTAATCTGAAATGGAGAACAAGTTACGGTATCACAGGTAACCAGGCGGGCATCAACGATTTTGCTTCACGCGGATTGTGGAATGCCGGTTATGGATATTCTGATAAAGTAGGAAGCGCTGAAGGCCCTGGTACTGCGCCATATCAGGCAGCCAACCCGGATCTGAAGTGGGAGCGTACGGCACAATTCAGTACAGGTTTAGAAGTTGGTTTATTTAAAGACCGCATCAATCTTGAAGTAAATTATTACAATAAATATACAACCGATCTATTACTGAATATCCCTGTACCTGCTTCAACCGGCTTTACATCTTATACCGCGAATTACGGTGCTGTAAGCAATAAAGGTTTTGAATTAGGAATTCAAACGATCAATGTTGAAACAAAAAGTTTTACATGGACAACCGAACTTACTATGTCACGCAACAACAACCGCGTGAAAAAAATACCGAATCCGGTACAAGGCTTTGATGCCCGTAATTTAACAAGCATTCAGGAAGGGCACTCGCTCTATTCTTACTGGGTATACAACCAGACAGGTGTTGATCCGCAAACAGGTAACATTCAAATCGAAGATGTGAACCATGATGGAAAGATCACTGCTGACGACCGCAAGATCATGGGAAGCATCTGGCCGAAGTTGTTTGGTGGATTCAATAACAAATTCACTTATAAAGGGATTGACCTTGGCATCTATTTCATCTATTCCTACGGAAATAAAACATGGAACCAGAACGAAGCCCTGGGTGAGCAAGGAGGTACATTGGGAGATAACCGCGTGTTGATGGAAGGCCAGCTGGATAGATGGACTACACCGGGCCAGGGAACAATGGTGCCTAAATTAACTGCCGCTAACTACCAGTATTTTGAAGTAAGCCGTTTTTTGGAAGATGCATCCTTCATTCGCCTACGTTCTTTAACATTGGGTTATACGCTTCCTAAAAAATGGAGTAGTACAATCAAGGCTGAAAAAATTCGCTTTTATTTCACAGGTACAAATTTATTACTGATCACCAAGTATACAGGTTCTGATCCGGAATCAAACCTGGGACAAGGCAATCTTCAAGGGTATGATTACGATACTCCTCCACAACCACGAACTGTTCAGCTGGGTCTAAACTTAACGCTTTAATCATTGCATATCGATTTTATCATTATGAAAAGAATAATAGTACTGACAATGTTGTTGCTTACAACAACATTGTTTTTCTCCTGCAAGAAATTTCTGGATCCACAGCCAGTGAATGCTGTCTCCGATGAAAATCCGATCTTCGATCTTACTTCCACGCAAACAGCTTTGCGCGGAGTATACAGAGGTCTTGGCAACACAGGTTATTATGGCGAAAGCTGGGTAACGCTTGGATTTTTTCCGAGTGGTGACATTAAAAATCTTACAACGGGTGGTGCATCAAATGTTGTAGTTGTGAACTACCGTGCTGACGATGCCAATTTCAGCACTACCTGGAATGCTATTTATGTTGTAATCAACCGGGCGAACAACGTAATCAGTAAAGTGCCAACAGTGACCGACCCATTACTTACACCAGCATTGAAAAAGCAATACGTAGGCGAAGCAAAATTCATTCGGGCTTTGTGCTATTTTGACCTGGCTCGTGGCTGGGGCGGTGTGCAGCTTGTACTCGATCCAACAACATCCTTGTCAAGCATACCAAACAGATCAAGGAGTACACTGGATGAAACATACGACCAGGTGTTAAAAGATCTGGAAGAAGCAGAGTTATTGCTTCCTGTAGGGGCTGCAGTAAACAGGATCCGTGTTACGCAGGAAACCGTTTGGGCCTTACGTGCAAGGCTTCACTTATACAGACAGGAGTGGGCACTCGCAGATCAGTATGCTACCAAGCTGATCAACTCTCCTAATTATAAGTTGAACGCACCTTATAATTCCTGGTTTGCAAACAGTGTGATCGCATCACAGGAGTCAATTTTCGAACTCGAATTCAGCGCACAGAACCCAAGCACCATTCGTGCACAGATGCAGCATCCTTCCAGAGGCGGTACATACCGATATGCACCAACAGACGCATTTGTACAGCTTTTGAAAGATAAAAATATTTCCGGGGGAAGAAGAGCGTTGATTGATAGTGTTACACAGACGGGCATCACACAATGGTTCGGCAATTTATATTATAGAAATCCTGCCACAGATCCTGCCTATATTTTCCGCATTGCTGAAATGTATTTGATACGCGCAGAAGCAAGAGCACACGAAGGTGATTTAACCGGCTCATTAAGCGACCTGAATGCAGTAAGAACTCGTGCAGGCGTGCCGATTTCTTCTTCATCAACAGATACAGATCTGCTGCTTGATATAGAAAACGAAAGACGCGTTGAGTTTGCACTTGAGCCGCATCGTTGGTTTGATCTTGTACGCACAGGCAGGGCCAAAGTGGTGCTCGAAGCATTGAATACTGCTACAAAAGTAGATCCATGGGAAAATGTATTTCCTATTCCTCAGCAGCAAGTAAAGCTAGATCCGAATCTGAGACAAAATCCCGGATATTAAAAATTAACACAAAAAAAATAATAAGGTATGAGTGCTACAAACAATCTACATACAGATTCTTCCACGCCATGGAAGAGTTATGAAAAAATAGCGATCCGGTTTTTCGCTCTGTTTTTCTTCATTCAGATTATTCCGCTGGATTGGAAATTTTATAGAGGCTTGTTCGCTTTTCAATGGAACGTGTATGATCTCTTTAGTCTGACAAAATACACACCACAATTCTTTTCTGCCGAAGGCTATACAAACTGGCTGATCGCAGCTTTAATCGCAGCGGTAGGAACAATCGCATGGATCAATATTGAACGTAAAGAAACCAATTACGATAATCTGTATTACTGGCTGCGCGTAATTCTTCGTTACCGTTTAGCTATTGGTATCATTGGTTATGGTTTCATAAAATTATTTCCGCTTCAGATTCCATATCCTTCATTAAGTAATCTGCATACCAATTATGGTGATTTCTTTGCCTGGAAAATATATTTTCATACCGTAGGGATTACACAGGGTTATGAAATATTTTTAGGTGCGGTTGAGATTCTGGCTGGTATACTTCTTTTCTTCAGAAGAACAGTAACATTCGGTGCAGGCCTTATTATTGGCTTTGTAGGAAATGTGCTTGCAGCAAATATTGCATATGATGCCGGTGAACAGGTATACAGCGCGTATCTGGTATTGATTGCGTTGTTTCTTTTTGTGTATGATGTGCCGCGTTTATACAATCTTCTCGCAAATGAAAAATTTACATTGGCAAACAAATTCAGACCGGTGTTTGCCGAAAAGTGGATTGCGAATGCCAGACTGGCGCTTAAAGCATCTTTTGCTTTATTCGTCGTGATCTACGGAATCACTGCTTATGCAAATTATGAAAATGACCCTTATAAAATACCAAAGACTTCTGGACTAAATAACAGTTATGGTTTTTATAATGTGCGTGAATTTATTTTTAATAAAGACACCATTCCTTATTCAACAACCGATCCAAACAGATGGCAGAATGTGGTCTTCGAAAAATGGGCCACTGTAAGTATTAAAATTGCCCGTCCGGTAAAACTGGACCTGACAACCGGTGATGGGTTTCATGAAAAGGATATTGACAGGAATTATGAATCAGCCGGCGTAGGCGGCAGACACTATTTTGCATACCAGGCAGACACGTTAAAACATACCCTACTGCTTGAAAATAAAAATAAAAATCACGCCGGAGAAAAATACAAACTTAGCTATACGCAGTTGAATGATTCTACAATTGTTGTGAAAGGTGTATCAGAGAAAAATGATTCTATATACGCAGTGCTGGATAAAATCAACAGAAAATACATGCTGTTTGAAGGTCGCAGAAAACCTGTGAAACTTTAAATCGAAAACTGATAACTACAAACGCTCAAAGGAATGAATGCAACGTTTTTAACCCAACCCATGGTAGCACTGCCTTCTATAGATTATGAAGGTAAAAGCAAATCAACAAAATCTGCCCTCTCAGATTCATCGGATTGGAAAGGCTATGAAAAGACTGCTTTCCGCATTACCTGTATATACGTGTTATTCCTTTGTCTACCTTTGTATGTTGAGTGGTATATCTATTTATCGAACATCAATTTTTCGGAACTGAATTGCAGAGATTTGTTTATTGTTTCCACCTATCGGACAATTGATTTTGTGAAGATCAATACGGAGAGCGGAAGATGGGGGATTGCCAGTTATGTGAACCTCGCCATCCCGCTTGCGATTGCTATTGTAGCAGGCTTGGTTTGGTCTGCATTGGATAAAAAAACAAAAAATTATGATCAGCTGTATTATTGGGTACGCGTGATTGCAAGGTATCGTGTAGGTATAGGCATTGTTGCCTGGGGATTCCGGAAGCTTATTCCCGGGCAGATGGTGTGGCCCACAACTGGTATTTTGAATACTCCCTTGGTTGATTTTCAGGCACAGAAACTGTATTGGCAATCGGTAGGTATTGTGCCTGGATATGAAATATTTCTTGGTGCCGCTGAATTCATTGCGGGCTTCCTGTTGCTCTTCAGGAAAACAACGGCTCTCGGTGCCGCACTTACTGCAGTTGTACTTGGCAATATTGTTATTGCCAATCATGCGTATGATGGAAGTGTACACGTACATAGTTTTTGTTATACCATACTTGCATTGATTATTCTTTGGAAAGATCTTCCAAACATCTGGAATTTATTAGTCAGAGAAAAGGACATCTTGCCACAAACATACTATCCATCCTTTACAGAACCATTTATTAAATACACGCGGATCACACTGATCACATTTGTACACGTTGTATTCGTAGCATTGTTCTTTGTATTGCAGGTAGATGATTATGTACACGCGCCGTATCGGTTGCCGGATACACCAGGCCTTACAAAGGCGCAGGGTGTATACCAGGTAACGGAATTTAAATTGAATGACAAAGTACGACCTTATGATCCGCTGGATTCCTTACGGTGGCAGGATGCCATCTTTGAAGATTGGTCTACACTTTCGTTCAAAGTAAACCGTACAGCTGTTATGGATCAGTCAAACGGCGGCGGCTATTCTAAAAAAGATGTTGAGCGTACTTGGGAGCTTGCAGGTATAGGCGGCGGCCGAAGATATTTTTATTATGAAGCAGATACGGTTAAACAGGAATTGCATCTGTTTAATAAAAATGAAAAACATAAAAAGGAAACACTTACACTTCATTACAGTCGACCAACGCCTACACGTATTGTATTGACCGGTACCAATGAATTTAAAGATTCTGTTTATGTAGTACTTGACCGTGAAGAGAAAACCTATCCGGTTATTGAAAACCGTGACCAGACTGCTGTGTGGCGGCCATAATCCTAAAAATAAACCGTTGGTAATATGTTTCAGGAATATCCATACATAGATGTAAATCCGGTCGATCACCGGTCGTCACAGCCAGATGAAAAAAATGATTCCGTTTTACAACCGGTTGCTGTAAGAAGACACTGGACTACAAACGAAAAATTTATTTTTCGTGTAGCATTCATCTTTGTACTTGTCTTTTCTATACCAACGGATACCGGCTGGTATGCAAAACTATTCACACTCGATTACACGCATCTTAACTACCGGCATTTAAATTCTCTTGTCGCGTTTTTTAATCCGCACTTTATCAATCATTATTCAGAGAGTGGTTTCTTTGGTTTGTATAGCTACGTAAATCTGTTATTGGTTTTCGTTGTTGCCTTGATTGGTGCTGGGATATGGACCTTGCTGGATAAAAATAGAAACGATTACGATGTACTCTATTACTGGTCACGTGTAGCAGCCCGTTACCGAATTGCATACGGCGTGATTGCCTGGGGATATAAAAAGATATTTGTCATGCAAATGCCTTTTCCGAGTGAAGGCTTATTAAATACAGAGTTTATAAACTTCTTCGCCAAGCGTTTGTATTGGGAATCACTTGGCATTGTTCCTTCCTATGAAGTATTCCTGGGTTTTGCAGAATTCATTCCTGGTGTATTATTGCTGTTCAGAAAAACAACGGCCCTTGGTACGGCATTAACCGTAGTAGTGCTGGGCAACGTTGCCATTGCCAATCATGCTTACGATATTGGTGAACAGGTGCCAAGCTTCAGTTTATCGTTACTGGCCTTTTTTGTTCTTTGGTATTATTTACCATCGATCTGGAATTTACTCGTTCGTGAAAAAGATTCGCAGGTTGTATCTTTTGTTCCGGCATTTCAGTACAAATGGCAAACGTATTTGAAAAAAAGCATTCAATATACGGGAAACTTTATTTTTGTTTTTTTATTCGGTGCGTTTGAAATATATGCCTATACGCACAATGATTTTTATAAAATCCCGAATACACCGGGTTTGACAAATGCCAAAGGTTATTACCAGGTTACTGAATTTCGATTGAATAATAAACCGGTTCCATATTCGCCATTGGATTCAATACGCTGGCAGGATGTTTCATTTGAAGAATTTTCTTCCATGAGTTTTCGAGTTGCAAACCGGCCGCAGCAGATTCAGATGTTTGCCGCAGGAAGCTATCCGCGATACGGCGAACACTATGATTACAAATGGAAGTTTCATCCGAAAGGCGATGAGCGCCGCTATGAAACCAATGAAGATAAATTCGATCCGGAAAAACGCGATATAAATATCAACTGGGAGTTTTCAGGTTTGGGCAGCGAGCGTCATTGGTATCATTACAAAGCCGATACGGTCAATCAGATTTTATACCTGCAGCATAAAAACAGGCATACCAGAAAACTTAAGCAGGTGCTGCATTACAGCAGACCAACGCCATCGCGGATCATATTATCCGGCACGAATGAATTCAATGATTCCATCTATGTTGTTTTAGATAAGCAGCAGAAACAATATCCCGCTATTAACAGCTACGATAAAAGCGGAAAAACATCTTATTCCTATTAAAAAAAATAAAGCATAACATATGTCAACACTTATTGAAGAAGCACCGGTACAAACAGTCACGTCTGCCGCTGCCTCATGGAAAGGTTATGAAAAAGTATCCTTCCGGATTGCATTCATCTTTTTCTTTTTGTTAACGGTCCCTACAGATATCGATTATTACAAGAACTGGTTCACGACCGATTGGGCACACCTGCATATCCGCGATCTGGGCAAATTAGCAGGCTCATCATTTGCGCCGTTTAAAATTGCAGAGAACCATCCGGGTGAAGGCGACCGCGGCTCGTTGCAGGAGAAAGCACATGGTTTTTTTATTATTCATTCTGAAAGCGGAAACTTCGGCCTGGCAAGTTATGTCAACTGGGGAGTAGCGTTGCTGATTGGAGTGGTTGGTGGTTTGATCTGGACACTCGTTGATAAGAAGCCGCGCAACTATAGAGTGCTGTATTACTTTCTCCTTGTTGCCGTCAGTTATGCCATGCTCATACGACTTGAAGGACTTACGTTCTCGAAAGTATTCCCCACACAAATGCCCGCATTGGCAGAAACACAGCTCAATACGAACTTTGGTGATTTTACGCACCAGAAATTATACTGGATACAATTAAGTTTTGTGCACAATTACGAAACGTTTATCGGTCTTGCAGAACTGGCGATCATGCTGCTGTTGTTCTTCAGAAAGACCAGAGCACTGGGCGCAGCCATGGCGCTTTTCATGATTGGAAATATTGCCATTGCCAACCACGTCTATGATGGCGGTATTCATTTAGCCGCAGCGTTTTATGCGCTGGGTGGTACATTTGTGTTGTGGCGCTACATTCCTGAAATATGGAATTTGCTTGTGCGTGAAAAAGATACAGCACCGCAGGTGTATTATTTTCCTTTTGAAAAAAAATGGCAGCAATACCTGCGCATCGGATTGAAGACTGCGGTGTTCACCTTGTTCTTTGTAGTAAGCGCTTACCTGCATTGGGATAATTACAAGCACGATTCCTATAAAGTTCCTTCAAGACCGGGCCTTGCCGATTCTAAAGGTTTATATGAGGTAACTGAATTCAAACTGAATAATAAACTGTTACCATATTCTCCCTTGGATTCTGTTAGGTGGCAGAATGTGACGTTTGAAAAATGGTCAACCATTTCCTTTGCTGTAAATAATACATTCCGTATTCACGGCGAAGCGGGTAGGGGCAAACAGTTTAAGGATGTTGACCGCACCTACGAATCGGCCGGAACGGGCGGCGGCCGTCGTCATTACTATTACGAAGCAGATACCGTAAAACATACCCTTCACTTATTTAATAAGAATAAAGTATATAAAGATGAAGAGCTTGTTTTTCAATATGAACGACCAACACCAAATCGCTTTATATTGAAAGGACAAAATGAGTATAAGGATTCTGTTTACATCGTACTGGATAAAAAGGTTGATAAAACATATCCTTTATACGAAGGACGTAACCAGGCTGCCATCTGGAATCCATAATTTGTTTAACACTCAAAGCTATGACATCTCATCATACATTCGGAGAGATTCCTGTGCAGCAGGTGCCGGTAGCACCGGTATACTGGAATGGTTATGAAAAATTTGCTTTCCGCGTAACAGCTGCGTTTGTTGTATTGATCTGTTTTCCATTCAGTACACGTTTTTATGCAAACCTGTTGCGGATTGACTGGGCAGAGTTTAACTGGAACAGTCTCGGCGGTATTGCGACAAGCTTTGGAGCGCCAGAATTTATTGACCTGCGGTTTGAAGATATCTGGGAGTTATACAGCTATATTAATGTTTTTCTGACAGCAGTCCTTGCTGTTGGCATTGGTGTCGTATGGTCGTTGTTGGATCGTAAGCGGACGGAATATAATACATGGTACCATCTGATTCTTATTGTTGCGAGGTACCGCCTGGCTTTTGGTATTATTGCCTGGGGATATAAAAAGTTTATTCCTATCCAGATGGAATTACCAAGCATCAGTTTTTTATATACACCGTTTGCAGATTTCAGCGAACAGAAACTATACTGGCAGTCGGTTGGTATTACACAGGGCTATGAAATCTTTCTTGGTTTTGCAGAAGTATTATGCGGACTATTGTTACTGTTCAGAAAAACCACAGCGATCGGAGCGGCTTTAACTGCTGTGATTCTGTTTAACATTGTAATTGCCAATCACGTGTATGATGGCATGGTGCATGTGCATAGTTTTACATTCACGCTGCTTGCTGTAATCATCGTATGGCAATACCTGCCGGATATATGGCGGTTGCTTGTAAAGGAACAAAGCGTAACACCTGTTTATACAAAGGTTGAATTTTCAAAGGTATGGCAGAAGAATACACGTTGGTTTTTCAAAACAACAGGCATCGCGATCTTTGTTTTCTTTTTGTTATTCCTGCATTGGATCGATGATTTGGGTTACAGGTATCCGCACAATCATCCGGGTTTAAAAAATACGGCGGGCTTTTATCACGTAACAGAATATAAGTGCAACAATAAAATAATTCCGTATTCTCCATTGGATTCAGTACGCTGGCATGATGTGGTGTTTGAGACCTGGTCAACCATGGCAATCCGTTTAAACAGGCTGCAGCAAGTGGATATAGAAAATACCGGTAGAGAAGGAAAAGAAAGTATCAGCAAACGATTTGAATTCAGAGGTATTGGCGGTGGCCGGCATTATTTTGATTACAAAGCCGATACAGTCAATCATGTACTTTACCTGACCAATAAAAACAAAGCGCACCGGGATCAGAAGCAGGTATTGCATTACAGTCAGCCAACCGGGAAAAGAATTGTTCTTGCCGGTATAAATGAATTCAAGGATTCTATCTATGTAGTGCTGGATAAAATAGAACAAAAATACCCGTTGTATGAAGGCCGTGGTAAGCCTGTTGCAGCTACTACTGTTGATTAAAGAACTTATAGAAATTTCATGAATACATACGAATACGATGCAGTTGTGGTAGGTTCGGGTCCGAATGGATTAGCGGCAGCTATTACCCTGCAGCGGAAAGGTCTTTCTGTGTTGGTGCTTGAAGCAAAGGATACGATTGGTGGTGGACTTCGTACCAAAGAATTAACCCTTCCCGGATTCAGGCACGACGTGTGTTCGGCTATTCATCCCATGGCTGTCGGTTCTCCCTTTTTTGCAGAGTTACCTTTGCAGGAATTCGGGTTGAAGTTTGTGCATGCACCTCTGGCCGCCGCACACCCTTTTGATAAAGGCGAAGCTGCAATTCTTTCACGCTCGCTTGAAGAAACGGCCGATTCATTGGGTATTGATAAACATGCGTATTTGAAATTAATTAAACCCTTAGTGAAAAGCTGGCCGGATATAGCGGCGGATGCTATGGGGCCGCTGCGCTTTCCTAAACATCCCTTACAGATGGCTGCATTCGGTATGAATGCATTACGCTCCGCAGATTGTATTTCGAAACGGTTTAAAACAGAAAAGGCAAAAGGTTTATGGGCCGGTATGTCTGCACATGCCATTCAACCCCTTACCAATTGGGCTTCGGCAGCGATCGGCCTGGTATTGTCTGCCGTAGGCCATATACACGGCTGGCCCATTCCTGTTGGCGGTTCACAGTCCATTGCAGATGCGCTCGCCGCTTATTTTATTTCATTGGGTGGGAAAATTCAGACAGGAGTAGAAATTACCTCACTGAAGCAAATCCCTTTTTCAAAGGCCGTTTTGTTTGATGTAACACCCAAACAATTACTTCGCATTGCTGAAGAAGAATTTACCCCATTTTATAGAAAACAATTAGAGAAGTACCGCTATGGCATGGGCGTATTCAAAATCGACTGGGCGCTGAGTGATCCTGTTCCTTTTAAATCGGCACCCTGCAGACAGGCTGGTACGGTGCATCTGGGGAATACGTTTAAAGAAATTGCTTTAAGCGAACAATTTTCTTCTTCCGGTGTGCATCCGGATAAGCCTTTTGTATTGCTTGCGCAGCAAAGCAGTTTTGATCAGACCCGTGCACCCGAAGGTAAACATACAGTGTGGGCATATTGCCATGTTCCAAATGGCTCTACCGTTGATATGACACAGGCAATTGAAAAACAGGTTGAACGGTTTGCGCCGGGCTTCAGAGATACAATCCTTGCGAAGCGTACCATGAACACACATCAGATCCAGGCATACAATCCCAATTATATTGGTGGAGATATCAATGGCGGCATTATTGATATCCGTCAATTGTATACCAGGCCTTCACTGAGCCTTTCTCCTTACCGCACTTCCAGGGCTGGAATATATATATGTTCTTCATCAACACCTCCTGGCGGCGGTGTGCATGGGATGTGCGGATACCATGCTGCGCAAACTGTACTAAAAGATATTTTCAATTAAAATTTAATAGCATAAAATTCGCATGACACAGACTGATAAAAATGTAAGAATAGCATTGCATGAAGATTGGGTAGTAGTATTACTTGGGTTCTTGGTTATTGGTGCAGCATTACTGCATATCTTACCGGCGCCGCCTTCTTATTCATGGGCCAATGTTGATGAGCTGACAGGTAAAATACTTACCGGAGAAAATTTTTACAAAATAGGAATCCAATTTGTATTTGTATTGGCCATTGCCGGCATTGGATACTTTTTGAACAACAAACCGCTGCAGGCATTTCTCACCATTGTGTTTCCGGTATTGTATGTACTGACTATTATTGCGCTGATTATTTCCGGTTATAAAGGAATGAAAGATCTTGGCCTGGAAGCTGTTATTTTCAGTTTATTGATTGGCTTGCTAATCCGTAATATTTTCGGCATACCGCAATGGTTTCGTTCGTTGCTCAATGGAGAAGTGTTTGTAAAGATTGGTTTGGTACTCCTGGGTACCAGCGTTATTTTTTGTGATATCCTGAAAGCCGGATCACTTGGCTTGATACAAGCTTTGTTAGTAGTAGTGAGTGTATGGTACTTTGCTTATTGGCTTTGCCGCAAATTAAAAATTGATGATGAACTTTCGTTGATGATCTCCAGTGCCGTTTCTATATGCGGTGTATCTGCTGCAATTGCGACGGCAGGTGCCATCAAAGGAGATACAAAAAAACTTTCCTATGTAGTTTCACTGGTTCTTGTAACTGCTATTCCCATGATGATCTTTATGCCCTTGCTGGCAAATTATCTTGGCTTGTCGCAGGAAGAAACCGGAGCGTGGTTGGGTGGTACCATTGATACAACAGGTGCAGTGGTTGCTTCCGGATCATTGGTAGGTGAGGTTGCACTCAAGATCAGTACGATCGTAAAATTTTCACAGAATGTATTGCTGGGAGCCGCGGCATTTGCAATCAGTATCTACTGGAGTTACAACAAGAACGCTGCAGTCGGACAACAGGTAGAAAAGCCAACACTGAACCTGATCTGGGAACGCTTTCCGAAATTCGTATTAGGTTTTGTTGCTGCGTCTCTTTTATTTTCTTTCATACTTTCTCCTGATATAGTTGCAGAAGTAAAAGATGGATTGAAAAATATTCAATTACTTTGGTTTGTATTGGCGTTTACCAGCATCGGACTTGAAACAAAATTTTCTGATATGTTCAACCAGCAAAGCAGGAAACCACTAATTGCTTTTTTAACAGCACAGAGCTTTAATATTATTGTTACACTTATCATAGCAGTATTATTATTTAATTGATCGGAAGAAATAGGAGTGATGGCAGATCTATAAAACAGCTACGTGTGTGAGTAGTCAAACGTAGCTGTTGAATAAAAATACCATACTAAAAAAATGATTAAAATACTCCGACACAATTTTGTAATCAGCACTGATAAAAGTATCTATACTAAAGAAGATCACAATGCTGCCTAATAATACACTCACTGCTGTCCGGTTAATTTTTGAAGCCGCGAGTGATGTGAATGGGTAAGCAATTATACCGCCAATGATTAATCCAAGGATTGCCTGCCACCCGGAGAAATTTCCAAAATAGATAAAAGTTACCGCGGCAGACATGGCAACAAAAAATTCCACAATGTTTACTGAGCCGACAGTAAGCGTAGTGACTCTTCCTTTTTGTAATAAGTTTGATGTTACAATGGGGCCCCAGCCGCCACCGCCAATGGAATCAATAAACCCGCCAAGTACGGCCAGCCAGCTGATAAGTTTTACTCTTCTTTTCTCCTGCGGCTTTCTAAAGGGTTTTAGTAAGATTAAAACGCCAAGCAGCAGTAAGTAGAGTGCAATAAATGGTTTGATGATGTCATTGTTCAGTATGGCTGATAATAACCATGCTCCTAATACAGAACCTGCAATACCTGGAATCAAAAGACTTCTGAATAATTTCTGATTCAGACTTCTAAATCGTAAATGCAAAATACCCGATGCACCGGTGTTAAATGATTTTGCAATATGCACCGTTGCACTTGTATATGCAGGTGTAAGGCCTAAACCCAGTAGGAATGAACTACAGGCTACGCCATAGCCCATACCGAGTATGCCATCCAGCAGTTGTGTGACGATTCCAATGCCAATAAATAATAAAAGATCTTTTGTGAATACGGTGCTGATGAAAGATAATAGTGTATTTGAAAGATCAACCTGGTCGAAATCTATCGTGTATGAAATAAAAAATGCCAGTGCTACCCAGATAACTGTAACCCCGGCTAAAAATTTTATGTATGGACTTCTTGAATTAAGTCTGTTAAGTGTTTGATTGAATTTTGAATTGGTTTCACTTGTTGCCTCCTCTTGTTCCAGCGCATGAATCTCGTCCTGTAGCTGATACAGGTCCATTTCATCTACACCGAAGGCTCCCTGCGGAATCCGCTCTATTTCATTTTCTTCTGTATTTATTTTTTTATTCATAGCTGGTAAGTAGTTTAATTATTTGCCGTTCGAAACGGATTGGTTACTTCTATAAAATCACCTTCCATTTTTGAGAGCTCTTCTGTTTTGAAATGGCTCTTTATTTTATGCAGGTATTCCCACAACGGCTCATAGTATTTGTGTTGTGTTTGTTTTTGAAATTCTTCAATTGTAACACGGTTATTGTTTTTTAATAATAATGACCATGCAATGAAGAAATAAGAGATAGGCAGCTTACTGCCTTCCAGTATGGTTCCGCTGCGCAACGTTGTTCTGAATTTGCAGGAGTGACATTGAAACTGACTTTTACCGGCCAGCCAGTAGTGCTTTGTGTGGCCGCATTTTTTGCAGGCGATACCTTCTTTTATCCTTAATTTTTTGAAAGCTTCTATGGCATTTTTCTCATCTGTGAAAACATTGTTCCATGTAGTGTTCTGCGTCATATGTGTACCGTTTATGTAAAGCGAATATAATTCAAATATAATAAACTATATAATCTCTATCATTATAGTATAGTATATTTTAGTGGTACGATATCCAAACTTGGATGAATGGGAGATGCGCCGAAATGTTTGATTTTACTGTATTTGGAGGCTTTTTAAATATATAATTTTCAGGAAGCATAAAAACAAACAATAAAATTGGGTACAATTCCCAAAATGGAATTTTATTGAACAGGCAGATATCGTAAGAAAATATCCCCTAAAAATGACTACATTTTACAATGAGTAGGCAATTCGTTTTTGTCTGCCAGAAAATTTTTCAACTAAAAAAACTATGAAGACAGAATTGGAAAAAATGCTTGCGGGGGAATTGTATCTGGCGAATGATTCCGTTTTGCTGGAGATGCGGAATCGGGCCCGCGCATTATTTATGGAATACAATACAACGTTGAATGAGCAGATACAGGAACGTAAGGCTATCCTGAAAAGCCTGCTCAGCGCTATGGGGGAGAATATCGATATTCAGCCGCCGTTTTTTTGCGACTATGGTGCGCATATCCGGCTTGGAAGTAATGTATTTATTAATTACAACTGCACCATTTTAGATTGCGCACTGGTAACGTTGGGCAACAATGTTTTTATAGGTCCGAATGTGAGTTTGTATGCAGCTTACCATCCCGTGATAGCATCGGAACGAATCAAAGGACCCGAGCTTGCGGGCCCGATTACGATCAACGACAATGTATGGCTGGCAGGAAATGTAGTGATTTGCCAGGGAGTAACCATTGGCGAAAATACCACCATTGGTGCGGGAAGTGTCGTGACAAGGGATATACCGGCCAATGTATTTGCAGCAGGCAATCCGTGTAAAGTGATCCGGCAGCTGGAATCGTAAAAGTCTGATAGTAGTTAACAAAACCCTCCAGGAGTTATTAAAAATAGATTCTGACATTACCACAGTGTCAAAACTCTTGGAGGGTTGGAGTGATTGGCAAAATAATATCGAATGATTAAGGCATCGCTATGATCTGTTTCTCCAGACCTTCCGGAACACCTGATTTATCAGCCTTCCATTGATTGATATAATCCAGCGCTTTTTGTTTTTTGCCTTGTTCCATTAAAAGTAACAATAAATTATTTTTTGCCTGCATGAAACCAGGTGCTATTCGTGTACATGCCTCTAGGTAAGATTCAGCTTTTTCTTTATCTCCTTTTTCAAAATTTACTTTTGCCAATTCAAATACATTGTCGATAAAACCCGGATGAAGTTTTTCTTCTTTCAACAGATAATATTCCGCTCTTGGATCTTTACTGTTTTTATTCAGGAGATTTTTTGCAAAATAAAAATTGGCATAACGTTCGGTTGAATCTATCTGCAACGCTTCACGGATTTCCTTTTCAGAATCGCCGAATTTTCCTTTATTAAAATATTTGACACCTAACAGCTTATGGGCATAGCTGGAAGAAGGGCTATCTGCAACTGCATTTTCCCAGAACGTAATTTCGTTTTTAAATTTCTGCTGGTGATTGAAATTGATGATCACAAATACCAGGCAAACGCACAGGCTAGACCAGAAGATTGTTTTGGCCTGCGCTGCGTTTTGATCTGCAAATAAAATCGTTTGCTGAAGTAATAAGAAAATACCAATGATTGGTAAATACAAACGATGTTCGAAAGCTTGTTCGTTAACCTGCGCGGGCACAAAGAAAGCTGGCAATAGAAACAATGCAAACCAACTAAAGCCAAACAGGATCATCTTCTTGTCTGACTGCTTGTTCATGAACAGCAATACACATAATAAAAGTAATGCCACGATACCATATACAATACTGGTGTCTGCCTGCATCGGGAATACAGATAAATTAAAAGGCAGTAAAGATTTACCAATGTACTGGATGAACAAAGGCAATCTGTTTATAAAGCCGGTTGCGTATTCAGATAAGGTAGGTTTGATAATAGGTTCAATGGAAATACTTCGCATATAAAACCATACCGCGCCAAGTACAAACCAGCCTGCAATAAATAGCGCATATGTTTTGATGGATGATTTTGTAAATAAAAACAAATACGCCATGCACATGACCGGCAGGATGACACCTGATTCTTTTGTATACAAGGCAAATGCCAGAGAAATAAAATGAACAGGAAGCCAAAACCATTTTCCCGTTTCGTAATAACGGATCAGACTGATGAAACCTGCCAGTACAAATGTAGTAAGCATAGAATCGTTTCTTCCCGGAATCCATACAACGGCTTGTGATAATACAGGATGTACTGCAAATAGTAAGGTAAGAATGAAGCTTACATCGTTACGGAATTTTAATACCTTGAAAAGCTGGTATAGCAGCACACAAGAGCTAAGGTGGAAGAACAGGTTGGTAAGATGGTAACCAAATAATTTACCAGTTAGGAGTTTGTTAAACATGAAAGATACCATCAACAAAGGACGGTAGTATGAATCGTCTTTTTCAAAAAACACACCTCTGAAAAACAAATGGCCGAAGTTTTTTCCTTTGGAGAATAGATCATGAAAATCATTAATAAAAATACTGTCGTCGAGCTGGGTTAAACCAAAATGCAGAGATTTGATGTATAGCAGTACACAAACCACAAGGATAATACTGACAGGATATGCAATTACTATAAACGGACTTTTGGTATTTGCTTGATCAATAGTCTTTTTTTTCATGAATAGATCAGTAATGATGGACTGTAAATTAATTTTAGGTAAATCCGGTATTCAAGATAGATACTTCTATTGAATACTCAAAAAATGTGATAATTTAGGCATGTCATTTTTTTGAAAAAACTGAACCTATGTTGGATAATCGTTTTAATTATATCAATGTTCCGGGTCTGGGTGGCTCGGGAGAGTATCATTGGCAGACTTTCTGGGAAGAAGCATATCCGTCTATTCATCGTGTTGAACAGGCTGACTGGGATCACCCCGTGTGTTCTACCTGGGTGAACAAATTGCAGTTAACCGTCGAAAAGCACAGCAGCAAACCTGTCGTGCTGATTGCCCACAGCCTGGGTTGTTGTGTGATTATACATGCGCTGGCGCAGCATAAACTTAAAGGTATTGCCGGTGCTTTTTTAGTTGCCATGCCTGATGTTTACCAGCATGATTTTCCAAAAGAGTGCATTGGCTTTAATCCCTTACCGGAAATTAAAATTCCTTTTCCATCGCTTGTAGTCGCCAGCGAAAATGATCCTTACATTACTGCACCGAAATTAAAGGCATGGGCAGATATTTTTGGGTCAGCATTTGTTTCGGTTGGTGAACGCGAACACATTGGCACAGCCGCTAAGCTGGAGTATTGGGAAGAAGGGCAGGAGTTGTTTAAAAATTTCCTGAAAAAACTTAAATAAAAAGTAACGGATAAAATGCAATCGCCCACAGTTTTATTGAAAACTGTGGGCGATTGCATTTGAGTTAAGCTTTCTGCATTAGGCTTTAAGCCTTCAGCGTTTAGCTTTCTTCCTTATAATAAATCTTATAGAAGTTCATGCCGCTGGCATCATCGCGTCCACGTTCGATCAGGTCTTTGTCGCCGTGGATGTAGATGTGAAAATTTCGATCCAGCTTCAATACACTTTTAAATACTTTTGCATATTTTTTTACAGCCGGTGTAGAGATTTCAAATTCATCCACAATCGGCATCTGGTGATCTTCCTGGAATTTTGTTTTATATTCTTTGAACGAATCAATCAGCAGTTCATCCTGGATCACATCATTGGTGAAGGCCTGTACATCGAATGATTCATTCTTCTTAAAATAATTTACCGAACGGTTCAGTAAATCGATCTGGTCTGTTTTAGAAACCTCGAATGCTTCGGGCATCTGGTCGGTGACAAAGCTCTTACACATATTCATGTAATTCTGTGTGTAATGGAAACTGTCGTTGCGGCTTACAATCTTCAGGAAATCATCTTTCCAGTATTGGGCATCACTTGATTTGTTGGTATTGTCGACCACACAAACTTTGTAACCATTTTGTTTTTCGCTGTTCACAACAAAGCAGCCTTTATCCAGCTTGCGTATATCGATCCCTTTGTCAGATACAGCTTCGTAGCCTTCGCCTTGCGGGAATATTTTTAAGAACGTTTCTTTTGTTTCAGATTTGAACAGGCCAATGGCATCCGTAGTTTCACCATCGATCACGCAATCATCAAAATATACTACATAGAATTCTCCCCCTTTAATCATCGGGTGTTTGGATTGTTCATACAAATGCTTCGCGATATTGATGCTTTGAATGTATAGGGAATCCGGATCAGCAAAAATATTCGAACAGAATGTATATAGTTCATTCAGGTTCAAATCTGTTTCGTGATGAAAATGATTATATTCTTTATTTTTAAACGGAGAAGTAAAGTAATTCAGCAATAATTCTTTTAAAGATTCGTCGTTTAATTGTAAAGGTGTTTTCGAAATTGTTATACCTTCTTCGTCTGATTTGTTGCCAACAAAATGGGTATATATTCTCTCGAAATTTATTAATTCGATCTGCATAAAATAAAGGCGTATTCAATATTATGTACTTAAAATTATGCATAATAGGACAATTTAAGTATTAAATAGGAAAAGGGTTATCTACAAATTATACAGAAGCTGCAGGGCTTTATGAAAAGGCATTTAAATAAGCAGTGTAATAGGCTTTTTAGAAAAAAAATAGTAGTATAAAGTTATTAATTGAAGTGCGTGAAAAGAGTTAGTTTATTGATTTTAACAGCAATGGTATGCGGTAATCTGGCTGCGCAGTCGGATACCATTTATCTCAAACGGAAAACATCTGTCTACATAAAACAGTCGATTGCACCTGTAGCACTTATCGGTGCCGGGATGTTCATGAAGTTGAATAAAAATGGGTTTAACGACCTGGATGTGAAAAAGAGTGTCACTGAAACGTATCCGAATTTTCATACACATGCCGATGATTATTTACGGTTTGCTGCCATACCTATGATCTATGGACTTGATTGGCTGGGCGTGAAAGCTGAAACGGATATTAAAAACCGTACCGCTATTTTGCTGAAAGCAGAAGCCATGATGTGGATTTCAGTAACGCTTTTGAAGAACAGTACACATGTTATTCGTCCGGATGGGACAGACGATAAGTCATTTCCATCGGGGCATACGGCCCAGGCATTTTTGGGTGCAGTGATGCTGCAGCGCGAATACGGATCCAAAAGTATCTGGTATCCAATTGCGGGTTACACGATCGCTGCATCTGTAGGTGCGTTGCGGATTGCAAACAACAGACACTATACAAGTGATGTGCTTGTTGGAGCAGGGATTGGTATGCTGAGTGCAAACCTTGCTTACTGGACACACAGATATAAATGGAACAAGAATGTTACGGTCATGCCTGCCTACAGCAACCGGTCGGCAGGTGTTTATTTTTCCATGACGTTTTAGATAGTGGTCAGTAAACAGTAGTCAATAAATTTGTTGTAAGTAGAGGCTGAAAGCCACACATAGTAAAGCTTGGGGCGTCGCTCCAAGAAATTAAATTTTATAAGTAACCTTTACAATTATGAAGATTTTAACAGCTGCACAAATTCATCAATTAGATCTGTACACACAGGAAGAAGAAAACATTACTTCATTGACTTTAATGGAGCGGGCCGCTGAAGCTTTTGTCGTATGGTTTACAAAACATACGACCATACAAAAGGAGGTGTGGGTGTTTTGTGGCAGAGGAAATAATGGCGGAGATGGATTAGCAATTTCCTGCTTATTGATCAATCGTGGGTATAAAGTAAAACCATTCATTGTTAAGTCAGGCAAGCTGACAGAAGACTGTCAGGCGAATTTAACGCGCCTGGAAAAACTGACAGAAGTAACTTCTATTGTTACAGAAGCAGATCTCATTAAAATTCCTGCTGATATTCTGATCATTGATGCCTTGCTGGGTTCCGGCTTGAACCGTCCGGTTGTAGACCTTTACGCAACGATCATCGATCGCATCAATGCTTCAGAGAATATAGTGTATGCAGTAGATGTACCTTCAGGTTTGTACAGCGATTATCCGGCGAAGCATGCGGCGATCATTACGGCAGATCATACAATTACATTTCAGATGCCGAAGCTGATGCTTTTTTTATCGGATCATGAAGCGTTTACAGGTCAATGGCATATTGTAAACATTGGTTTGAAAATGGAAGGAACAGCAGATCTGCTGAGTGATTATTATTATACCGATGCTGCAGAGATTCAGAAAATGATTCGTAAGCGTCCGGTGTTTTCTCACAAGGGAACCTTCGGAAAAGTATTGCTGATTGCGGGAAGTAAAGGTATGATGGGAGCCGCAACGCTGGCGGCAAGATCCATTTTACGTTCAGGAGCCGGTTTGGTTTGTGTACATATACCGGGCAGTGGCGTTGATATTTTGCAGACACTTATACCGGAAGCAATTTTAAGTATTGATCCGAATAAAGAAGTGGTAACGCAATTGCCTGATCTGGATGGGTACAGCGCGGTAGGCATCGGTGTTGGCCTTGGTGAACATCCATACAGTGCCGATGTGTTGGAAGAACTACTGGTGTCTTCTGTTGAGCCATTGGTGATTGATGCAAGTGCATTGAATATTTTATCTACACATCCGCACTGGGTTACACATATACCGCCGAATAGTATATTAACGCCGCATCCAAGAGAGCTGGAGCGTTTGGCAGGTGTTCAGTTTAAAAACAGCTGGGAACGTTTACACAAAGCCATTGAGCTTGCAAAGAAAATGCAGGTGATTATTGTTGTGAAAGGAGCTTATTCAGCAGTGGTAATGCCAACAGGCGTTGTTCATTTCAACTCTACCGGTAATTCCGGGATGGCAACAGCGGGCAGCGGCGATGTACTTACAGGTGTTATTACTTCGTTGCTGGCGCAGGGCTACAGTCCGGAAGAGGCGGCCAAACTGGGCGTATTCGCGCATGGTTATGCCGGCGATGCAGCCGCTGCAAAGTATTCAAAAGCCGCGATGATCGCATCAGATGTTATTGAATCACTGCCTGAGTTCTTCCTTGATTTTGAATAAGGGAGTAGACAGTAGTCAGTAAACAGTAGTCAGTAGACAGTAAACAGTAGTCATCATTTATTTTTTTTTTGAAGTGAAATGATTGATAAAGCAGGTTAGTTGAAATCTTATTGATTGCTTAATAAAGCATACGCTGTTTTTACTGTTTACTGACCACTGTCTACTAATTTCAATAAAACAGAATCAGCGTAATCAAAATTGTGGCTAACATAAACAGCGGCCAGAACAGCAACTTCGGAATGTAATTGCTTTTATAATCCACGAACATATATTCTTTTGTGGACGAGAAAAGCAAGGCGTTGATGGTGACAAGCAATACATAGATGTATACAATGAAATAAATGTATTCCATGTATGTGACCATTTCGATCTCAAGTGTATTTCTCAAATCGATATGTGAGATTACGATCACGAAGAAGAAGGCTGCACAACTGTTGATGACACCAAAGGTATTGTAACCTGAAATTTCTACTTCGGTTTTAGAGAAAATAATAATAACACCGAATAGCATCAGCTGAATGATAAGCAGCGGCAGGATATGGGCAATCAATGCGCCAATGATTTTTCTGCTTAAGATGATGTTGAAGCTCAGTTCCGGCAGATGGCGCTGGCGCTGAAAATGCTCCAGACCAAAATTGGTATTCAGGCTTTTATATTCATAAGAAAAATAACTTCCCAGAAAATCCCATCCAACCAACGGAATTGCTTTATTGACACCGGGATCAGTAGAAGGTATGAGCGATTCGTACGCATCGGCATCCGGTACGAGGAAAATATTTTTTCCGACCGTATGGTGTCGCAGATTTATTTTTAAATCTTTCCGGTCAAACGGGTAAAGTTTGTAATCAACTTTATTTATAATATTCAGCCTGAAATTCCAGCCTACAATCCGGTGCCCATCTTCAATACGGTCATAGGCAGTCTCCATGGTGAATGCTTCCGCATCGGTTGAGAGGTCAGGGAATGTAACGCCTGGCTCAATGTCTTTGTGCAGTGCTGTGTCCAGCTTTTGCCAGATTGTTCCGTTTAAACCGATAAGTCGGCCGTCTTTAAACTCTATGTTGCGCACATAAATCCCGGTTGGTATATAGACCGGAATTTCTTCGTGTAATTTCTCTGTTTCAGAATTGGTTTGGTTGATAAATGTATTGATCGCATTGATGTCTGAGATCACTGTTGCGTTCGATCCATAATCAAACAGCGGTTGCTTCTGGTGGCTCAGCCAGATAAATCCGGTTTCAATAAACAATAATACGGTTACACCTGCAGCCATGATCCACAAGCGTTCTTCTTTATATAATTTGAATAAAAGAATGCCACCGCTGATTATGGTTAGTAAAACAAAAATGGAAAGAATGATTTCGCGTCTGTAGCTGTATTCAAATTCAGGTTCGATCTCATCTTTAATAATATTGATGGCAATAGACCAGTTGGTTGTAGGGATGGTTTGGTAGAATACGATGGATGCCCGGTTGAGCAAGGGATTCATGTATTCTGCATGCCCGGTTTCTTTATTGAGTAATTTCCTGACCGCCTGTTTATAATTTTCATCTTCGGTTTCTGACGCAACTTCATTGAGCGATCTTAGGGCAAGCAGATAATCTTCACGTGGGTGCGATAATACATGGCCCCGGTTTGAAACCAGCATAGCATAACCTGTCTTTCCTAATTTTAAGGTGTTCAATAATTTCGAAAAACCTTGCAATGAAAATGTGATGTCAACAATGCCGATTTTCTTTGCTGGATTTTCCGGATCATAGAAAGGAATGCCAAAATCCGTTACAACGGCATGGGAGGCCGGTCCGTAGCCAGGTTCAGCCCAAAACGTATCGTGTTCAATTGGATTAAAAAACCATGCGCTGTAATTCCATCGGGTCCGGTCTGTATAATCATATAAATCCTGCGTTTGAATGATCTTGTCTTCTTTTTTATTATAAAAAGGAGCGTATAGTTTTTGTTTAGGATCAAATTCATAAGGCAGGTAAGCCACTGTAACACCTAAGATGTATGGTTGTTTATCGGCTATTTTTTTTAATGCAGCTTCCAGTTCATTTCTTGTTAGTTTGCGCTTGCTGAGCGAATCGGCAAATAGTTGAGCTGTCTGGTTTATGTTTTGTAATATGGAATCGATTTTTTCAGTAGCCGTTCGTGTTGTTTGCTCGCCAAAGGCTATGGTTTGCTTTTTTATTTCTTTTTTGCCGTGTATGTATATGATACTCCATACAACAACTGCCAGCAAGGATATGATAAATGCAGCAATGCAGCCTGCTCTAAAATGTTTTCTAAAAGATTGAATCATCTGTAGAAGAATAAAAGTGAAAAAGAATGACCATTATACAGAAAAGAAAATTCCAGACCTATATAACATTTATAGAGATCTGGAATTGTAAAAGAACATTGCAGTAATTATTCTCCGATGGCACGTTCAGCCCACATATCAACCGATTCAGGGGCAAACAATCTTGACTTCATATCGTTCAGCATCATTCGCTCTTCGCCTTTCTGGTAACCGATGAACAATACATCTGCTTCGTGCTGATACAGGAAGAAAGCCTGATTTTTCGAACCTTTGGAAGCCGCGCCATCTGTACATAAGAAACCGTCTGAATCTTTTTTCAATGGTTTTGCAGTAGCTAAAAATGCAACATATTCATCAAACTTATCACCTAAGATGGTTTTCATTCTTGATTTCAATGGCTCCTTTGTTAGTGCGCCTGATTTCAATAGATTGTCGCCGGCACGTAAGTTAAACGGGTTGTTGGCAGGCGTTGTAACAGGTTTGTTTAATAAGGCTTCAACTTCTTTGCTGTTCGGTGGTATTACTTTTTTCTCTGTAGGCGCAGCTACTTTTGATGTATCAACGGACAATGAAGTATCTGCAGATGCATTTGTCTGCAAGGAATCTTTGTCGGTTTTTTCAGTATTCTTATGCTCACAGGATGCAAGTGCTATTGTTAAAAGCAGCGCTGATACAAGTGTCTTTTTCATGGTATAAACTATTGGTGTATGGGGTAGGTTAATTTTTTAATGATTTATCTATATACTGATAATACGTTTTTGCATTCTGACGGATAATCTCATGTTGATTTTCTGTACTTATTTTCTTTAACAAATTACTGCCGCGCACTTTGTCTTCATTGCTTAACTGTAGTACATATTTTGTAAACAGACCCAGCAGGTTGTATACGTCCTGATCAGAACCTTGTTTCAATTTATTTTCAAACCATTGGTAATGAGATTGATCATTTATTTGAATGTAATAAGCTGCCAGAGCAGCAACGATATTCAGATTATTGAATGATTCAAATTCAGGTGCGCGTTCGATCGTTGCAGCATCATTCAGTAATAATAGCGCTTTTAAACTTGCACCGGCAACCTGGTAAGAAGGCGCATCAAGTCCTTTTTTATAAATCTGTATATAATCAGTACTGTTATCCAGAGAAGAAAGCAGATAGATAGCAACCGAGCGGGTTTCTCCATGTACGTCACTTTCTGCCATGGTTATAATTTTTGAAACAAACATGGTTTCAAAATTCGGTACAGGTCTTTTTGTAAATTCAATCAATGCCTGCATGCGAATTTCGGGCGAAGCATCACTCAATGCTTTGTTCAGGTAATTTAAATTTTCAGGATTGGTCAGGTACGGATTATCTTTTGCAGATTCCGGTTTTACCAAAGCTTCAAATGCCTGCTGGCGAATCAGGTAATCCGTGCCGTATAAAAACTGGCCTTTCATCAGCTCCAGCGATTTGTTATGTGTAACGGTGCCAACAACAATGTGTTTGCTGTCTACTACCAGGTACGACAATTGTTCCACAGGTACAGGCAGGATGATTGTGTCTCTGTATTTACTGATCCAGTATCTGCCGGAGTGTAGTGTAGTATCTTTCTTTGTTCTGTAATCTATCTGCAGCGGAATTCTGTATAAGGTACCCTGCAATGTATCCTGCAGCTGTGTGATCAACAGTTGGGTATTTTTATTTTTAGGTTCATGCTCAACGGATAAGATCGCGTGGCCACGTTTCATGAACCATGGGTCAAAGAACCAATGCAGGTCTTCGCCGGTTACATCTTCAAATGCCATGCGCAGTTCATCTATTTCTACAGCTGAGTAGGCATTACGTGTAAGGTACAGATGAAGCGATTGATAGAATGCCTCTTCGCCAACAACATTGCGAAGCATATTTAATGTCAGGCCGCCTTTGTTATAACTATGCAGGTCAAACATTTCTTCGACATCTGTATAGTGATAGCGGATAAGCGGGTTTTGCAATGTTTCAGATTCAGATAAATAACCTTCCATGTCTTTTTGTGCATGCTTTAATCCTGCATCATAACCATGTTTATGTTCAATCCATAAGATCTCAGATACGTTTGCAAATGATTCATTCAACGGCAGATTGGCCCAGCTTTCGCAGGTTACCAGGTCGCCAAACCAATGGTGGAAGAGTTCGTGTGCGATAATGCTTTCCCAGTTGTCGTCTGCCAGGTAGCGGTCATCAACTTGTAATGCCTCCATGAAAATACTTGCCGATGTGTTTTCCATGGCGCCGGATACGTAATCACGAACAACTACCTGCGAGTACTTCGGCCATGGATACGGATAATTCAGTTTTGTTGAGAAGAACTCGATCATGGCAGGTGTTTCCCCAAAAATATTGCGTGCATATTTTTCATACGCAGGTTCTACATAATAGCTTACTTCCATGTCTTTCCAGGTATCTGCCACCTTCGCATATTCGCCTATTGCCATCATGAACAGATAAGGTGCATGCGGCTTTTTCATGGTCCAGTACCAGGTTAGTGTATTGTTCGGACCTTCTGTTTTATAAACCAGTTCTCCGTTTGAGATTACCTGGAATTTTTTATCGGCAGTAATATACATCTCCTGCGTGCAGCGCTGGTTGGTAGCTTCAAGCGTAGGAAACCAGCAGGATGAAGACCGCGTTTCGCCCTGGGTCCAGATCTGCGTTGGTTTAGTAGGAATTGTATCGAGTGGGTCAATGAAGTATAAGCCCTTTTCTTCTGTAATTGCAGCGCTGCCAGACTTAGGCAGGTCATTGGGTTTTGCTGTATAATCAATGTATACCTCAATGGAATCCATGCTTGTATACACTTTATTCAGTGTAATGGTGATATTTTTTGAATCGTAAGTATAGGCTGTTGTTGGTTTGCCAGCAACAGAGATGGAATGAATATCAAAGCCCTGCGCCTGGAGTACGAGCGTTTGCTGCGGATAGAAATGCGGTTTCAACGTAAGCGTTGCTTTCCCTAAAAGATGTTGTTTGGGAATATCAAAGGAAACTTCCAGTTTGGTATGTGTCAGGTCCCAGTATTGGGTAATGCTTGGATTGTAGGCACCGTGGCTGGTTTGAATAGTTTTTTGTACACCTTTATCGGCGGATTGCGCCGGCTGTTTTTTACAGGAATAGAAAGAGGATGCTAAAACAAGAAGAAAGGCGAGAGTACGTGACTGATGAAAACGCATGTATGTGATGTAAAAGATACGTGTCAGACGGAGTGATTACAGGTCTGAAGAATAGATTTTAATGGATTAAATATACATTTTTTGAAGGAATTGGCATTTTAAAACAGATGCAGTTTTGGTAAAAAAAGATGTTGGAATTGTAATTCGTTTTGATTGAGAGCTTTTAAGCGAGTTTTCATGCCAGAATGTTGATATTTTCCTTAAAAATGAAGACTGATATAGACTTTTCAATTTTCCTATTAACCAAAATGAATATATATTTGTAAGATTTGGCATTTTTAGTTTATTGGAACTAAACCAGTCATAGCATTAGAAAAATAAAGAACTATGAAATATAAACGTATACTCTTGAAATTGAGCGGTGAAGCATTGATGGGCGAACAGAAGTATGGTATTGACAGCCAGGTTCTTATTCGTTATGCAAATGAAATCAAAGCCATTGCGGATAAAGGAGTAGAGATTACTATTGTTGTTGGCGGTGGAAATATTTACAGAGGTATTGAAGCAGCAGCAACAGGGATTGACCGTGTACAGGGCGATTACATGGGTATGCTTGCAACCGTGATCAACTGCATGGCTTTACAAAGCGCGCTTGAAAATATTGGCCTGGATACACGATTGATGTCGGGTATTAAAATTGAACAGGTTTGTGAATCATTCATCCGCAGGCGTGCGATCCGCCACCTGGAAAAAGGACGTATCGTTATGTTCGGTGCCGGTACCGGTAACCCGTACTTCACAACCGACACAGCTGCCAGCTTACGTGCCATTGAGATCGAAGCGGAAGTAGTATTGAAAGGTACACGTGTAGATGGTGTTTATACAGCTGATCCGGAAAAAGATCCTACGGCAACACGTTATTCAAACATCTCATTTGACGAGGCATATGCGAAAGGCTTGAATATTATGGATATGACAGCGTTTACATTATGCAAAGAGAATAATCTGCCAATCATCATCTTTGATATGAACAGACCTGGTAACTTATTGAAAGTGCTGGAAGGCGATAGCGTAGGAACATTAGTAAGCTTATAAGAATAACAGATCATTATAAAAGTATTTCAATTATGGAAGAAATTAATTTATACTTAGACGACGCAAAGGATAGCATGCAAAAGGCTATCAAACATACAGAGCTTGAGTTATCAAAGATCCGTGCCGGTAAGGCTTCGCCAAACATGTTTGATGGATTGATGGTTGAATACTATGGTGCTTCAACGCCATTGGCTCAGGTAGCTACAGTTTCAGTTCCTGAACCGCGTTCGATAACGATCAAGGCATACGAAAAATCAATGGTAACCACGATTGAAAAAGCGATCCGTGATTCAAATATGGGTTTCAACCCGCAGAATGATGGTGATCTGATCCGAATCAACATTCCGCCGCTTACAGAAGAGAGACGCAGAGACCTGGTAAAACAAACCAAGGCAGAAGGCGAAAGCGGTAAAGTACGTATACGTAAAATCCGTCAGGAAACAAATGACGAATTGAAAAAATTACTGAAAGACGGTGCTTCTGAAGATGAAGTAAAAAAAGCAGAAGAAGTTGTTCAGGCCTTAACCAACGATACTACTGCAAAGCTTGAAGCATTGGTTGCTGCAAAAGAAAAAGAATTGATGACGGTATAAGTTGTCTTCGAAATAGATATATTGAAAGCGCATTCTGAATTTCAGCATGCGCTTTTTTATTTAGATGGAATAATAAAATTAATGATCACACATTATTAACTAGTAAGCATGAAAAATATTCAGATTTTGAAATTGGAAAACTATGCTGATGCAGAAAGGTATGAATCTGTAGAAGCCGGTATTTACAAGGATTTGACAGATGCTGAAAGAACAAACCATAGACTTGCAATATCTTTTGAATTGGAAGATGGAGAAAATACGCAGTATCCGTTGGAAGACATTTTAGATAAATACCGTATCCATGTTACAGAATTTATAAAAGAAGATGGTCCTCTGATAGAGCTTGAACTGGCCGGTCCTCAGGAAAATCTTCGCCTTGCCGCAGGTATTATTGGTAAGCGGGTTTACAATAAAGACGTTGTTGAAGACGGAAAAAACTATGTAAGCTTAGTGATTGAATAACGATACAGTTTGAATTTTTCTTAGCGTTCTTTGCGTCTTTGTGGTTAAGCTGAGATTCTTTGTTTAACCGCAAAGGCGCAAAGCACGAGAAGTCTCAGCTTGAATTAAATTATTTCCGATAAACGTTTATAATACCGCTAACCCAAATGGTATCGGCAGGAGGATTGGGATTGTAAAAAGATTCTCTGGTGAATTGTACATTATTTAATGTGAACTTCATAAATTTTGCTCCGCCATTACCCAAAATATCTGAGCCGAATTTAGTTTCAATATTTACATTACCTCTTGTTGCTGTCCAATCACCCGATACGGTATTGCTAAGAAACATATTTATATTGTTGAGATATATAGGTGATGTAAAGGTTATATGGTCAGGCGCGTAACTGAACTGGCCAATGCCTATGCGGTAGTCGCCAGAAGGTGTTGATGCAGAAACATCAAATGAAGGGTCAAAAGAGCCTGAAATGCTTGTATTAGTTAACGCCTGGGTAACGGTTGTCTTTCCGTTTTGATCAACAATAACTAATATATTATTTTCCGGTTTATCGTCTTCTTTTCTGCAGCTGGTTAAAATGGATAGAGATAAAACAATTGAATAGAATAAAATTTTGTTCATAGTTTAAGTGTTGGTATTCTTATGACAAGTAAGATTAAAGAATCCCCTATACAGGTTTAATCAATTTCAAGATTCTTTGGTTTTGTCACAAAGTGCGAAGAACACCAATCCTCCAGTACCCATTACCTTAATTTATTCTTCCTTTTTTGTTCCCCTGAGATTACTTTTTTACATTTAACTGTATACATCCATGCATGTTAATCCCCATTTTATGTTTCGATTTTTGATTCCGTTTTTATTGCTTTTTGTTTCTGTTTTTTCATTTGCCCAGCAAACGAAAATAAAAGCCACGAAGCCACCATACAGATACATTTATGCCGTTACCCGCGAACAAGCCTGGAAGATCAGTGCCGGCCAATACAGGGAAGTATATACAAAAGATTTTCTAAGCAAGCCGATTGATAGTTTAGCCCTATTTGACAAGGTTCCCGCGAAGTATGAAACCGGCAGGTATGTATTATTATATCCGGATGAAAAATATGTGCGCGCAAATTTCATCAGCAGTGATAAACATACGGCCTATATCATTGAAACACCGGACGGGATTGGTGTCGCGGTAAAAAATGTCGCACACCTGTCGTTGCAGGAGCTGCAGTTTTATAACGGTGAAACAAAGATTCAGCTTCAGCATAATGGGTATTATTATGTGATTCCGCGCGAACTATATAATAAGCGGCTGATGATCGAATACAAGGAAGAATTGTTCTTTGTAGAAGTCCCCAAGACCGTTGATAAAACACAACACAGCAAGCGTCTATACCAGCGCAAAGGTGAAAGAGGTTTTATACTGACCGATAAATCCAAATATCACATTGGCGATACGGTATTCATGAAAGGATATTTTTCCCGGTCTTTGTTGCCTAAAAAAACAAAAATTAAAATAGGGTATACTAAGAATTACCGTTTTCAAAAGGTATTTGAAAAGAAGATTGAAAAAGATGCATACGGCAGTTATGTATGCTACTTTGTACTGCCCGATACATTACCAATAGATCGACAATATCAAATTTATATTGACCAGAAAAGCAGGGCAAGAATTACGTATTTCAATATTGAAGATTATAAACTGGATGATTTTTTACTGGATGCAGATGTTGATTTTGACGAAAAATATCAGGACTCGCTGACGATTACGTTGCAATGCAAAACACCACAGGGAGATCCGCTCAGCGGTGGATATATTTATCTCAACATTGAACCCACTTCCATCCGGCTTACTGGTGCAGAAAAATTATATGTGCCTTACTGGAAAATTAGAGACAGCATTCAGGCGCATGGACATACAGCTTATATCTATAAAACCAAAATGCCCGAATTGCCATATGGTAAGTATGAAATGGATCTTACAGTACGGGTAAGCAATAACGGATTAACTGAAGAAATAAAAAAGGAGTTTGAATATGTATATAAACCTGTTGTAATGACCCATGTTTTGAAAGGTCATGTAATAGAGTTTAATCCGTATGCTACACCTTCTTCCCCTACATCAGGTTTGGCAATGTACGGTTATGGTTATTATGAAAAAGACACTTTGCCGGTTTCTTTTCCTTACGTGGTAGATCTGCAGTACCAAAAAATACCGCGGGCTTTTCAGGTTGGACATACGCACATCGAAGTGGATATCGAAAAGATATCGGATGAACCGCTTGATATATCCTACGCGGTCCAACAAAATGCAATTAATGTTCAAATAAGCAATCCGTTTCAATTGCCTTTGTCTGTAAAAAATGATGGTGGCAAATACTTATTCCAGAAAGATGATGCTGAATTATCATTTAGGATTCCCCTGGAAAAAAATCAACTGCTGTATTGCGAATATTTATTTCAGGGAGAATATTTTCAGAAACGTTTATTGATCAGTCCGGATTACAAATCCTTGATCATTGATGCAACAATGCCGGATACGATACAGCCAGGAGAGGCTTTAAAAGCAAGTGTACATGTAAGTGACGTGAATAATAAACCACTTCGTGGAGTAAACCTTACAGCATTGGCGGTTGACAGCCGGTTAGGGCATTCACAAATTCCGGGGCAGCATGAACTGATTTCGTATGATTATGACATGCTTGCAGAGCAGCATACTGAAACATATGCAGATATCAGTGTTACCACAGGTGATACAGCGATTCTTAAAAATGTATATGACGCGTATTATCGTTTTTTACATAAAGATAGTATCAATTATTTCCTTATTCCTGAATCTGTAGATTCGCTGACAGAGGCTTTTATCTATGTACAAAAGAAAGATATCAGTATTCGTCCCGGTTATGTATTTGAAGATGATAAACCCGTGTATTGGTCGGATAATGGAGAGGCATCCGTACAATCCTTTTATACTACACCCGGTTATCACTCTTATGAAATCCGTTTGCCGAATGAAACAATCTATATGGATAGTATTTATGTGTATGATGGGTTTAAAAACAATATTCTCATACCCATTGATCGTATTTCAAAAAATAAATTCCGCAGACAATCCCGACCGAAACGCCTGACGGAAGAGGAGATTGAAACATTGTATCCGTATGTATATATAATAAAGACCGGTGATAAATTTGATCTTATCACAAAAACGAATTTTTATTCGGATGTTCCTTCAAATACAAACATCATCAATGCAGATGCGAACCTGTATGTGATCAATAATCTTACAGATAGTGTAATTGTTCATCCCGCAGATTCTGCTTTTGATAAAAAAGAATATAATTATCTGAAACGCCAGCGTTTTGTAAATCTTTCCAGGTACCAGGCCAGCATTGATATGAGTGAATTGAAGGCTCTTGAACGGCCCGTATATGTGTTGAAAAATGAATCTTGTGATTTTAATAATAGCACGGTTGGCCTACATAAACCTAAGATGTATGCTGATTTATATGTACGGTATTATTTCAAGTATGCAACAGTTATAAAACTACTTAATCATACAGGCGGTCTTGTTGCTGTTGATTCAAACCGGAGCAGTTATTACTTGTACGTTGACTATTCAAAATTTAACATTGCAGCTGCAGGTGCATACAGGCTTCAGTTTTTCAATGCAAAGGGAGAGTTGATACAGGAACAAGCTGTACAAATTGATAGCGCAGGATATTATTTTACAGAAATAATCAGTGACGGTTGTGTGCAGCAAATAAAAGAAAAAGTGGCTGCGGATCTTTATTCAGATCAAACGTTAAATTATCCGGCTACTACAATGTTTTACAGGACAAAATATTCCGATTCGTATTACAGCAGAAAGCGTAGAAGATATACGAGAAGCTTTTACTGGAGTGTGTATGGAGGATTCAATGCCATGAATACACAGTCGCAAGGATTAAGTACAGGGTATCAGCTTGGAGCAGCGATTGGCAAACAGCTGAGCAGGAAATTGCGTGGGGAAATTCGTTTCAGTTATGGTGAAACAGCATTGTCAGCATCACAGCCTTATCAATATCCATATGCGAAAATAGGTTTAATGGGCTGGTATTCTTTAACACACATAGGATATGATTTTAATTTGTCAGTTGGATCAGGTATCGGCGGTCAGCAACGCTTGGATGTGTCGGGTAAGAACCGCGCTGCTTCCATACCGGTTGGTGTAATGTTAACGTATTCCCGCATGCCCTATGCAGAAAGTGCAGGCCTGGAGGTATTATGGAATAAGGCAATTACAGGGAGTGATTATTCCTATTTAAACCAGGGTGTATGGGAAGTGAACCTCCGTGTTAATTTCAGATTAGGTGGGCGCAGAAGTGTTTGTTGCCCTTCCAGTTTCTGGGGACCGGGGGATAATATCAGCGTTCGTAATTATTCGACTTCAACAGGTTTGGCTAATAATGATTACCAGGGAATATCACATGGTTTAATGGATGATGCTTCTTATGAAGAAGTTGTAGTCGTTGGAAGTTACAGTAAACAAATGGTAGGTCGGACAGATTCGACAGCAACTGTTGAACCATCTGAAAATGTTACTTACGAACAGGTGCGATCAAACTTTTATGACCGTGCCTATTGGATGCCATCTTTCACAACAGATGAAAACGGCAATGCGACATTCCGCGCAAGCTATCCGGATGCATTGACACACTGGGATAATTATATCATTGCATATAATAAAAAACGTCAGTCAAATGTAACGCTGATTCAAAATACTACTTACCTGAATAATTATGTGCAGCTGTATGTACCGCGGTTTGTCATTGCCGGCGACAGCTCAAGTGCCAGCTATCATGTACAATCGGATAAGCCATTCACGGTTAAAAATAGCGTTGACAATGTTGCAACCGCAGAATCAACTGTTGTTGATGGTAATTATTCTTTCTATGTGACAGAGCAGGCAGATACGGTAAACTGTAAATCGGTATTGCTGGTCGATGCCAAACAGGTGGATGGTGAACAGCACTTTATACCAGTATATCGGGCAGGTAATGAAACGTACACAGGCATGTATAAATATCTGGTTGGTGATACACTGTTGAATATAATGAAAGCAGATTCTGTGTTGGAAACAAAGATCTATGTTTCCAATAGTCTGCAGGATCTGGTGCGTATGCAATATCAGCAACTGATGGACTACAAGTATGCATGTAATGAGCAAACGGCCAGTAAACTGATTGGTTCTATCGCAGGCAAGCAGTTGAATGGTTCGTATGGAGGGAAAAATCCGCAACGTTTTTACAGCAAATTGAAATCGAACATCAATGTGGATGATTTGTATGGTTGGTGGGGCGGCGGAAGATCAAGCATGTCAATTTCGGCTTATGTATTGTATGCCATGCAGCAGTATTATAAAAATGCCGGCATTAATCAGGAGAACGTTTATGTGAAATTGGAAAAAAGTTTACGTGAATCAGCAGTTCATGATAAAGTTAGTTATTTTACTTATTGGATGATGCAGGAATCAAAATTATCAATGGATGGTATTTTGCTGAAATCTGTTGAACCTAAGAACTATCAGGAAGAAATTCTGCAGCTACGCATACGTCAACTGCAGGGCGATACGATTACGCGGGCAGAAATTACAAAATATGTAGAGAAAACAATTTTAGGTAATACGACTTTAAATGCGGCAACACGATATGAAGCAGCCTGGTATGAGCACGAAGCACTGTATCTGATTGTGCTGCATAGAATGGCGAAAAAAGATTTTCCGGATCTTGCCGCACAGATCCGCCAGGGATTGGTAGAGAAAGGTTGTTTGTCAGCGTATACGCCAACGTATGTAAAGGCATTATTTATTCAGGAGTTTACTGATTTTAATATGGAACAAAAGAGTGCTGCTGTTGTGTCCTTTGATAATGTTACTGTTTCCGGATTTCCTTATACAAAAACGATTCAGGATAATGCCAGTCATACAGTGAAAATAGACGATGCTGCCGGTATCTATGTTGTTAAGAGTGATAAGCAGATCCGCACAACAGCAATGAAACATGCCGGACTGGATATTGAATATTTCTTTGAGAGAGACGGACAGAAAATTACTACGCTGCAATCAGGTACTGTTGTTGAACAAGTCGTACAGTTGAATGTTGCCGTGAACTGTTCGTATGTAATGGTTGAAATACCGATAGCTGCAGGCTGTATACTGGAAGATGTGATCACGTCTAATCCCGGATTGCTCAGCCATAGTGAAACGTTCCGTGATAAAATCATCCTGTATTTTACAGACCTTCCTCAAGGTTCGTACACATTCAAGCTTCGTCAGAAAGTATTATTTAAAGGGAATTATCAGTTGAATCCTTGTTCTGTGAACTTGATGTACTTCCCGATGATACAAACGCAGACAGCGGTACGTAGAATGAAGGTGAATTGATGTGGAATATGTGGGAACCATATTATTAGCAGATCTTAGAAAATGGTTTTATAATACGATCGATGAAAAAAATGTTAGCATATTTTCTGATAAGATGAATAAAATAATAATTGTTATTATTTGTATTGTAAACTCTACCTGGGCTTATGCGCAGGATACCATTCAGCTTACTGGCCGCAAGACTGTACAGGGTTTTAGCTATTTTGTTGATGAAAATCAACATCACATAGGTGTATCAAAAGATGTTGAAAATGGGTTATATAATTTATTTTATGACAAACTGCTCGTCGGGAGAATAAATAAACTATCAGACAAAGAGTGTTTAATTTATTATGTTTCAGATTCAATCGTTGAGGCAATTGAGTATAGGCCTTACTTTAAAATTAAGCTGAAATTAACAGGTCAGGTTTATCAAATAACTTCAATGGAACTATACAAAAAAAATATAGATCTTGGTTTTGATTTAAGATCCGAATATTGCTATATAAAAGTTTACGATAAAAAGCATAAAAAGACAACTGAGCTTATGAATATGCTCCCGCTGAGATGTTGGTGAGATTGTCATCGCAGCTGTTTACGCATGATGCTGTTCATATTTGTAATCCTACAATGTAGCTCTTCGGAATTTTCATTCACCGCGGCGAACCGAAGCCATAATGCGCCGCGGCGGAGGATTTGTAATCCTTATTAAATAAAGCGATTACAAATCGCTTTTATCTACGTTCGGGATTATAGATCCCGAACAGCTGCATCAGTGGATTTTCTCACCATGGTCTGTGGCACAAAGAACACGATAGGTGGGAGGTTGAATCAATAAAAGATTAGTAAATTTGAATAGCTTGATTGCTGTTGCAGCCTAATATACTACCGCTCTATAATGTTTTTACTTTTTACCAAAGCTTTTAATGCTCCGGTAGACCACAGCGCCCAGAAGATCAATACCGGCTGGAAGAATAAGCGGATCAATCTTTTCTGATCAGTATCTAAGCCAAAAGCATCATGCCTGCCTGTATATTGTGAGAGATTCCCCGGAAATACAAGTACATAAAAGATGGCCAGTACAATACCAATGTATACTTTTTGCCTCTTCCAGAAAATCATAGCGAGGCCTAATAATAATTCCGGTATACCGGATAAAAGCACAACAAGATCTTTGTCCATTGGCAACCAATCCGGCACCTGTGCCTGGAAATCAACGCGTGCAAAAGAGAAATGTCCGATGGCAGCACCTACCATAAAAACGCCTAGAAGAATGCGGAATACATCCTGGAAAAAATTGGTGTGAATGTGTGTTTGCATAGCTGATGTTTTTATATAGCAGACAGTGTTGTACTACTAATATATAATATATAAAACTTTCTGCAGAAAGGCTACTAACTGCAGAAAGCGCTATTCGGAATTTGCAATTCCGAAGCCAGATTATAAGGATTTGTAATCCTTATAAAAAAACATTGCGATTGCAAATCGCTTTTATCTGAGTTCGGGATTACAAATCCCGAACAGCTTCATTTCGAAGATTTTTATTATCCTCACGTTTCATACTACCAAACATACACCACTATATACCAAGCCAGTGTTGGTATAAAAAGATAGAACGAAATACTGCTATAAGAAGAAATGAATGGTGTTGTTTTTTTTCTGCGGATCAAACGTATGATGTGATAGAAAAGTAAAAACACCAATAGCAGAATCACATTCAGTACAAAAGGGAAGAATAGTAGCACGGTTACATACACACCTGATTTGATGGGCTGTCCCAGAAAGATTCCGAAGATTATTCCAATCACAAAAAAGTCGGTAAACAATACAGACCAGTATTTTAATGTTTGTCTGAATCGGTACATAGCGCTAACCAGCAGCGGTTCTGCTTTACCAGGTTTTCTATTCCAGCTTATTTTTTTTGTACGCTTGAAATAAAGGAAACCACCTGTTATAACGATCAGGGATAACAGAATTCCGAAGAAGGAATACAAAATCTTTGTTGTCAATCCGCCGAAGTTTCCGAAGTGATAAGATACACAACTGTTGAGTGCTTTCATTAATTCTGTTTCTGATTTCCCTGAAAGCTTTATTTTTTCTCCCGTTTTTGTATCCAGTAAGATACGGGTGAATTCACCTAGCGCACCGTTCTTGTAAACCGGGTTGTTGTAATGGAATTGGATTTTGTCTTTTAAGAACGTAATGTTATTTAAATGTTCCGTGTTATCAGTTTTATAGTAGATTGATTTCTGTAAAAATGTATCAATAGAATATGTAAGTTTCTCTATCTGGAAGATATCTGCTTTGAGTGGTCCGCTGAAAGTGGAAGGGAAAGTAATGACCAATGCTGTAGCACCCATAAAGGAGCAAAAAGCAAGCGAAAGCAAGCCAATGTTGTTATGCCAGTTGGCGAGTGATTTCAATTCAAAGCCTTTTTTCAAAGTAAGAATATTGAAAATGGATTTTCTGTAGATCCAGAATCCGGTAATGCTGATGCAGATCAACGCAGTGCTTAATATGAAATTGAAGACCATACCTGTGTAACGGGTCATCAGTAAATAGATGTGCAGGTCTTCAATCACGTGCAGCCATCGGTCCGGTAGCTGCTGCCAGCCCGTTGCTGTATAGTAAAGATGAATTTCATCTTCTATATCATCCTTTCGGAACATGTAGGCTTTATAGGTTTCGTTGCTGTGTGCTGGCGGATAGATGCGTACTAAAAAATAATCAGGAAAGGTTGCAGCAGCTTCATTATAAAGTACATCGTATGATTTTACAGGCTGCACTTGTTGCGCAAATAATTCTGGATACACGATTGGTTCAAGTTCTTCTTTAAAACATAAAACAGAACCTGTTACAGATAAGATCAACAGACCGATGCCGGCAATGATGCCTGCCCAGGAGTGGATGAGATAAATCTGCTTCTTTGGAATAGCCATAAGAATCAATAATGAATGGTGTAGGTAAGTGAAACGGTTCTGCCACGGCCGGCGACATAATACAGACTTGCTGCTGAAAACTGTGAGATCGCAGGAAAATAAAATGTGTTGAATAAATTATTTATACCCATACTCAGGTCTCCTTTCCAGACTTTATAATTTACAATCAAATCAAACAGCATATATGAGTTTACATTGCCCATGCCAAAACTCTGTACCTGTGAATCAAATCGTTTCCTGTTTCCCGCATATAAACCCTGCACGGTTACACGCAAAGAAGGAAGTACATCGTAAGAAATTTTACCAGTGATTTTTGGTGGAGCAATACGTGTACCCAGCAGGTAATTGTTGTAGGTACCATCGTTTCCGTAATCTACTTTTCCTTCCACATAAGAAGTCGTAAAATTGAATAACCATTTCTTTAATGTATAAGTAATTTCAGCTTCGGCTCCATAGATATGTTCCGGAGCGCGTTGTACATCCAGTGAAGCACCGATTAATGTTACTCCATATTTGGATGTGTTATAAAATCCAACAGCTGAGAATAAAAGATTTTTACCAATGCGCGAATCCCAGCCGATCTCATAATTATTTACCAGTTGAGCCTTTGGTTTAAGATCTGTGACCTTCGTTGCGGCTGTTTGTCTTAATTCACGACCTACTTCGGTTGTTGCATAACCTTGTCCGAATGAAGCGAATGGCGTAAACCAGCGGAACAGATTATATCGAACACCGGCATTGAATAAGAGCTGGTCATAATTCAGTGTACCGCCTTCAACGAAATGCCCCGGGGTAGTTGTTGTAAGTGTAGTGAAATCAGCTACATTCAAACGAATGGTTTCGTAACGCATACCACCGCGTAAAATGAATTTACGCAGGCGTTGCTGTACTTGTAAAAAAGGAGCGAGGTTGAGTTGTGTGATGGGCGGCACCCAGGTTCTGCCGTCAACCAATTCCTGTTTGGTATTGTCTGCAATAAAATCCAGGCCATATTGCAGCGAGTTATTTTTGATCAGCGGTGTTTTTGTTTTGAAATCTATGCGTGAACCGATTTTATACGATTGAATAAATGTTTGGGCAGAGGTCTTTCCGTTGTATATCGGGAAGTAAGCTGAGTTTGGATCGTAAGGGAAGCGTGCATACGATTGCTGGTAATAGACCAATACATTCAACGAAGTTTTATCAACGAATGCATCATTGCGGTAACGCAGCGTTGTATTCAAGCTTCTGGAAGCAGTTCCCAGTTCATCCGGGTATTTGCCACGCGTGCGTGCTGTGGCTTTTGAAGCACCATAATCACCGGCAACAGCAGAGAAACCTGGTATCTGTGTGCTGCTGTAATAATTAACAGAACCTTCTATGGAAGAAGAGGAATCAATGTGATAACCGGTTTTTGCCTGGATGTTATAATTATTCGTATTAGCCATTCCGCCTTGTCCGAGCGGATCCAATGGAATCAAATCACCTTCTGCATCGTAGTATTTACCAATATGTTCAGCCGCTCCACCTAAATTGAAGTAAATATTTTTCTTCTGTCCGCTGATCTGCTGCATTAGCCGGCCGCCCAGCGGACCGCTTTTCATATAAGTATCATGCGCAGCTATGAGCGCCGTATTTCCTGAAATGGAAGTAATAAACTGTAGCGTGTCTTTGTTATAGAGCGGGCGTCGCGTAACCATATTCACAATACCACCAGTAGAACCATAACCATAGAGCGCCGTTGTTCCACGTACTACTTCAATCTGGTCAATAGCTGAGACATCGATGGATCTTAACTCACGCGATGAATTACGAACAGGTGTTGACTGCGGAATTCCATCGATCAATACAAGCATGTCACGACCACGAATACCTTGTCCATATGTGCTGGCAGATTCCGTGCTGACTGCCATACCCGGGACACTTTTTCCAAGGATCTCATTTAAGTTGGTATTGATGGTAGATTGTTCTGTCAGTGTTTTGTTGTCTAGTACCGACATCGAAATAACTTCTTCTTCCCGTTTCCCGAAACGGTTTGCATGAATCAAAATTTCTTCAGAGTAAGCTTCCGTTAAATAAATGGTATATGAGTTGTTGTTTGCAACAGTGGCTGTATACGTTTCAAATCCTATCAGCTGTATGGTAATTGTTGCGGGAGCATCGGCGATCTGATTGAATATAAAAAAGCCGTCTTCGTTTGTTGTAGTATGCTGAAGCTTTCCCTCACTATTTTTTAACTGTACATGTACCAATGGAATGGGAATAGAATCCGAACTGGAATATACGGTGCCACGAATTGAGTTTGAATTTTGTGCGCTGAGTGAGTGGTTGATGAATAAAATTACCAGGGAAATGAAGATGTAACGCATAGGGGAGGTGGCCTGAGGTCATAGTAATCAGGCTACAAATTTCGGCAAACTACAAACAGAGAAATGAGCCTATAGGGATTTTAAATAGGCGTATTGGTATAGAATGATAATCCGTTTTTGTCTATTTTTTATACATGTTGGCATACCTTAAGGCATATACGCACACATAATTTTGCAGAAAAAATAAACGTATGTTAAAACAATATATACTTGCCCTTGCCATCGGTTGCGCTTTATTTACTTCATGCAAACCTGATGATGGTGATCCTGCACCAGCAGTACCAGTTGTACCTAAAAATACCAGTGTGTTGATTGTAAATGCAATCAGCGATAATTCTGCTGCTATCGCTTTCAGTCTGGATGCAGATGCCATTGCTACGGTAGCCGCAGATGCAAATTCCTCCTATGTGACAGCGTCAGAAGGTTCCCGCAAACTTAAATTTTCTGTAGCTGGCTCGGCAAAAGAATTGCCGGTTACCATTCAGACAGATAAATATTATACACTTGTTGTATACGGTACCTCTGCAAACCCTTCCGTATCTGTGATTGAAGATGATATTCGTACGGCTGCTCCAACCGGACAATTCTCTTACAGATATTTAAATGTGTATGATAGCAGTGAGGTGAAAAAAATATCCGCTCAGGCATATTATCCAACGTATGGTTTATGGGCAACGGTTACAGGTACGCATGATAACATTGCTTTCGGGAATGTGAGTGCATTTTCAAACTATACTGCAGGCGTAGAAGCGCAGTGGAGAATGATTGAAACAGGCAGCGAAACTTCTGAGCCGCTTGCTGGCTACAAAGCCGGTTCGACACATGTGGTATATGCACCAACTGATAAAGCACTTGGTGTTGAAGGTAGACATTTTACGTATGTGATCTTTGGACACGGGACAACTGGAAGCTATAAGCTGATTAATCACGAAGGCTCTTTGCCTGGTGCCAGTAAATAATGATCGACTAAAAAATAAAAGGAATCCCGTCCCGATCCCGATAGCTATCGGGATCGGGACGGGATTCCTTTTATTTAAACTTTTGAAGAACTGGTTTAGTGTTATGCTGCAATCAGCAACTTTCTATACTTGCCTGGCGTGACACCATATTTTTTCCGGAATGAATGTATGTATTTACTCGGGCATTGATAGCCAATAGCATAAGCGATTTCACTGATCGGGCAGGTTTTATCTTTTAACAGAATACAAGAAGTGCATAAACGTTGTTCGACAATATAATTATGTACGGTCGTATTAAATTGTTCCTTAAATCCTTTTTTTAATTTGAACTCATTCAGACAAACAATTTTAGAAAGCTCCTTTAAAGTAGTAGGAGTGCTGATATTGTTGTCGATGTATTCTTTGGCCTGCAGTAATTTGGGTATGTCTTGTGAAGTAAGATATACCTGCTTAATGGAATGATCCAGTAAATCTTCTGTTGATAGGGCAACCTCTTTTACCAGTGTCAATGCCTGTGACAAGAGCTGCAGCTTTTGAGTGATCGGGTGTTCATTGGATTTTGATACGGTATCCGTAATCGCGTGCAAAGTCTGGTAAATGTGAACCGGGATCTGGCTTTTGAATACAACATTCTCCTGGCTCGTTAAAAATGATTTTATTTTTTCACGTGCGTCATCCGTAGTTGGCAGGCTGGATAATAATTTTCGGATAACTGGCTTATGAAAGCTGATGTCAATGGAATGGATGCGACGCTGTTTAGGAAGAATGGTATTGATAGCACCTTTCTTAAAGAATAAACCTCTGCAGATTCCTTTCTGGATGATTTCTTCTTCTTCAGATTGGTTTGTCGTAACGCTGTAATCGCCTTCCAGGTAAAAACTCAGTTTGAAGTATTCGATATCAATCAATGATTTAAAGATCAAAGGTTCTTTTATATAAAGATCGTGTATAGTAAATGTAATGCCTTTGTCAATTTCAATTCCAATAATGCTGCCCTCAACTTTTTGATGCTTAATAACAGTCTTGCTCACTTTATTTTCAAAAGTATATTCTGCATCAAGACTCGCACTAACTCGTTTTAGAAAATCGTGGATGGTGAAAGATTTCATTTGAATTTATTATAGTTAATTATAATTAGTCTAAATTAACTTTTATATTAAAAAAATCAAAATTATAATCATTTAATTCTATTAGGCAATAATATTATCTTGGAATTATTAAATTTTTATCTTTTGTGTAATTTTTAAAATTGTACTATTCTAATAATTCAAAATTCGTAATGGAATATAATTCTTCCCGAAAAGCACATAGCAGCGCTGCATTTGCTTTTACTTTTGTGCCATAGTCACGCTAGGGAAAAATCACATGTATACAAAAGTAAGAAAGTCTTTAGAGGGTCTTTTTGTGCGCAACAGCAGCAATCAGATCCATATAATCAACCATCAGGATTCAAATATTAATCATTACAACAGGACACTGCAAAAGACGATTGATTTTGTAACAGCTCATTTTAGAAACACTACTCAACCGTTTTCAGGTGTACGTCCGGATTCATTACAGTCAGTTGTAAACGCGGTAGATTTTTCGACACCAAGTTCAAACATAGACGAACTATTGGCTGAAGTGAAATCTATCTATAGTCAGCATGCCATTGCATTTCACTTGCCTAAATACATCGCGCATTTGAATTGTCCGGTTGTAACTCCAACTCTTGCAGCAGAAGTAATTATCAGTGCATTGAATTCCTCCATGGATACCTGGGATCAGAGTGCTGGCGGCACGCTGATGGAAATGAAGTTGATCGACTGGACCTGCGATCAACTGCATCTGGGGGCAACTGCAGATGGCGTGTTTACAAGTGGCGGTACACAATCAAACCTGATGGCGCTCTTAATGGCGCGGGATCACTATATCAATCGTACGCTATTATATAATGTTAAAATGCAGGGCTTACCGGATGAAGCAAAACGTTTCCGTGTTTTCTGTTCGGAGAAAAGTCATTTCAGTATTAAGAAAGCCTGTAGCATACTTGGCCTGGGCGAGCATGCCGTTGTATGTGTGCCTGTAGGCAATCGTTTTAAAATGAATACCAAAGAGCTGAAGCGCATGATTGAAAAAGAAGTTTCCCAGGGAAATATTCCGATCGCTATTGTTGCTACAGCAGGTACAACCGACTTTGGAAGCATAGATCCTTTAATCGAACTTGGCGAAATGGCACAGCAATACGGTGCATGGTTTCATGTAGATGCGGCATATGGCTGTGGACTTATGTTAAGCGACAATCACAGATATAAACTGAACGGCATTGAATATGCTAACTCTGTAACGGTTGATTATCATAAGTCATTTTTTCAGCCGGTTAGTTCAAGCGCCTTGTTGGTGAAAGATAGAGACACACTTCGGTTGATGTGTTACCATGCAGACTATCTCAATCCGGTGGAGCAGGAGAAAGATGGTTATCCAAATCAGGTGAATAAAACCATACAGACAACGCGCCGCTTCGATGCGCTGAAACTTTGGTTTACCATGCGCCTGATGGGTAAAGATATTTTGGGTGAATACATTGACCAAATCATTTTTACGGCTAAGCAAACAGCACACCTGATTGATAAAGACCCGGATTTTGAGTTGCTGAACCAGCCGGAAATCAGTACGCTGTTATTCCGCTATAATCCTTATAAGGCAGAGGGGGCAGCACTCAATGCATTGAATCAGTTTATCCGGAAAAAACTGATGGATTCCGGAAAGGCGCTAGTGGCCAGCACGAAAGTAAATAACGAAGTGTATTTAAAATTTACACTGCTCAATCCTGTAACAACCACAAAAGATATTTCAACCATTTTAGAACTTATAAAAAACATTGGCAATGAATACGCAAGTAACAATTAATAATAAGGAATGGAGTACAAACTATGTATTCTCTACTGTCATCAATTGCTTTCTGAAGGAACATACCTGCTGGCATCAGTTCAATCATGTGCCGCAGCACGACGAAGCGTTGTCGGCTTACATGCAGGCAACCGGCAATTTTGAATGGATCAAGATTAAGCTTGCTTCCTCTGAAAAAGAAATTTATTGTGCAGTAGATTATTTTTCTCCGACCGGCAGACATGTATACCGTTTCCCGATTGTAGCAAGAAATTCAAGAGAAGATGCGCTTAAATCTATTACACTGCAGGAGTTTGTGGCGTATGTTGAGCAGATCAACGATGCTGAAAATACAGTATTGTCAGCACGTGTAGAAGATAGCCGTTCAAATACTGAAACGTATCTGAATCATGCTGCAGAAAAAGGTAAGCTGAAAAATATCCATAAACCGGTTCAGTCTTTTATTGAAGCGGAACAGTCTATATTACTGGGTCACCAGATGCACCCGGTTGCCAAAAGCCGCATGGGTTTCAATGAAAAAACATTGATCCAGTATTCACCTGAATGCAGTGAGTCTTTCCAATTGCATTATTTTCTGGCAGCGCCGCATATTGTAAATGAGAAAAGTACTTTGTCAACACCAGTTTCAGAAATATTGAAAGAAACATTGTTGAATGACGCTGAAACGTCGCAAACTATCCGCGACCTGATTAATAATAATACAGATACCATAATACCTTGTCACCCATGGGAAGCCATGCACCTGATGAATGATCCACAGGTACAGAAATTGTTAGTGAAAGGTGATTTGAAATACATCGGAGAAGCCGGTCCGTTTTTTACACCCACTTCTTCGGTACGCACGGTATACAGTAAAGATTTTCCATACATGTTTAAGTTTTCATTACACGTTAAGATTACGAACTCCGAACGTGTGAATCTTGAGCGTGAATTATGGCGAGGATATGATATCAGCCGCCTGATGAATACAGCATGGGGTAAAAATCTTGCGGCTGATTATCCCCGACTGGAATTTGTTTCCGACCCTGGCTTCTTTATGGTCAAGGGCGAAGACGATAACTGGATTGAAGGCTTCAATACCGTCATAAGAATGAACTCTTTCTATAAAGAACAGGCAAACAGAAATGTTTCACTCATCGCTGCTCTATCACAGGACGGAATTTATAATGAACCTGCACGCATTAAAAATATTATTGAAAACATTGCAACGAATACAGATATAACAACGGAAGAAGCCTCTGTAAACTGGATCCGGAAATATGTGCAGGTAAGTATTCTGCCATTGATAGGTATTTACAACCAATACGGTCTGGCTTGCGAAGCGCACCAGCAGAATGTGTTGCTGGAAATGGATTCGATTGGTTACCCGGAAAAATTATTGTTCCGCGATAACCAGGGATATTTTTTCAGAGAAGGGAAAACAGATGAATTGCTTTCTCATGTCCCTGATCTGGCAGAACGTAGCATGTCTATTGTTCCTGAAGAAATGATTCATCCTAAATATACTTATTACATTCTGTATAATAATATTTTTGGTTTGATCAATGCCTTTGGTGTTAACCGGTTGATTTCTGAATATACTTTACTGGATGTTGTTGCAGAAGAGCTCGAAGCGATCAAAGAACAAGATACTACTGGTTTTGTAGATTATATGTTGAATACGCGCGATTGGTATGTGAAGGGGAATCTGGTTACTACCATACGCAACATGGATGAAGCGCGTCAGCCGATTGAAAATCCTGCTGTATACAATGATTATCCGAATCCGTTTATGTACCGCTATTTCTGCAAAGGATTAATTAAACCTGAAACCAAAGATATTTTATATACAAAATATTTTCCTGAACAGGATCTTACTATAACGCTGCGTGCATTTGATATGTCTAAGGATTTAGCCATGCTGCATGAATGGTTTAACATGGAGCATACCAAAGCATTCTGGAAAATGGATGGTCCGATCCGTGAGCTGGAAGAGTTCTACATCATGCTGATGGATTCAGAACATTCACATTCATTTGTTGGTGAAATAAATGGTGAAGCTACTTTCACAATGGAACCTTACTGGCCAATGCGTGACAGTGTAGGGAAATATTATGATGCACTGCCGACAGATTACGGCGCGCACTTATTGATCGCGCCGACAGATAAAAATAAAAAATGTACCATGCAGTTGATTCAGGTTGTAATGGAATACATTTTCAACCAGCCTGAAGTAGGTAAGTGTATTGGTGAAGCAGATGTGAACGCAAAGCCCATGCATATGCTGATCACTCGTGTAGGCTTTAAGTTTCAGAAGGTGTTGAACATGCCGCACAAAACAGCGAACCTTACTTTCTGTGAGCGCGAATGGTATAAAGAAAAATTTCCAAACGCAACTATTCTGGAAACAGCTTCTGATCTGGTTTAATTATGAGTACTGAAATCGTATATGATATTATTGGTGTAGGCATTGGTCCGTTTAACCTGGGCCTGGCTGCACTTACCCAACCCATTGAAGGGTTGAACTGTTTGTTCATTGATCGTAAAAAAGAATTTAACTGGCATGCCGGTTTAATGTTTGATGATGCAACGCTGCAGGTACCGTTTATGGCAGATCTTGTAACCATGGCAGATCCAAGCAGTCCGTTCAGCTTCCTGAATTATCTGAAAGAAGTGGATCGTTTGTATAAGTTTTATATCCGGGAAGATTTTTTCATTCTCAGAAAAGAATATAATCTCTATTGTCAGTGGGTATTGAAACAACTTGATAATTGCCGTTTCTCTCAGGATGTGGTGAATATTGCTTTTGATGAAACTGCTCAAGTATACAATCTTCTTGTTCAGAATACCATTACAGATGAAGCAAGCTGGTATACAACCAAAAAGATTGTGCTGGGTGTTGGTAATACACCGAACATGCCGGCATTTGTAAAGCCGGAACATAAGACTTATGTATGTCATGCTTCCGATTATCTGCTTCATAAAAAAGAATTTTCGGAACGGGATTCAATAAGCGTTATCGGCTCCGGACAAAGTGCAGCAGAGATCTTTAACGATCTGTTGCAACAGAGAAGTGCAGGAAGTGAATTGAACTGGTACAGCCGTCCGGATCGTTTCTTTCCTATGGAATATTCAAAGCTCACACTTGAACTTACTTCACCGGAGTATGTAGATCATTACCATGCACTGCCCGCTTCCAAACGCGAATCTATATTGAAGGGACAGAATTCTTTATACAAGGGAATTAATTATGACCTGATCAATAGTATTTACGATACACTTTACCAGCAGAGTGTTGATGAAGAAAATATGTCTGTTACGTTGTCGCCCTGTTCAGAATTACTGACCATTGAAGAAACAGCTGATAAGCGTATGCGTCTGCACTTCTATCATACCCAGCAGGAGCGGGGCTTTACCAAAGTAACCGATGCGGTTATTTTTGCAACCGGTTACAGCTATAGCATTCCCAAATGTCTGGATAATATCCGGTCATTGATTAATGTTACCGAAAACGGCAAATACCTGGCCGCTCGTAATTACTCTATTGATAAAGGTAAGAACAGCATCTTCATTCAGAACGGGGAGTTGAATACACATGGTTTTGTAACACCCGATTTAGGTATGGGCGCATACCGCAATGCGATTATTATCAACACCATACTTGGGTACGAATATTATAAAGTTGAAAAACGAATTGCTTTTCAAAATTTTACTGCCACGCCTTTGGTGAGCGAAGTGTCAGAATTATTTACCAGTCCGAATTAAAAAATCATAAGCCCATTGTTTTTTGTTGTGATTATTCATTTGAGGTAATCACGCATAAACCTTGTGTCGAATTGCATATAACTCAATGAACCGTACCATATTATTAATAATAGCTTTTCTGGCAGTCTTTGCAGAATCGCTGCTGGCACCTTATTATCCATTATACTTTGAACGTGTATTTCACATACACAATGCCAATACCATAGGTTGGTATATTGCTGCCTGCAGAATCATATTCATGGCCGCATATCCTGTCTGGGCTTTAATCAGTAAACGGTATTCATTGCGTGATATACTTGTATGTACACAAGGTATAGCAGGTTGTATATGCATTGCCTGCGCATATGCAACCAATTATACATTTTTTCTTGTGTTCTCTTTATTGATGTTTTTTTTCAAGGCAAGTTATTTACTGATCTATCCACATCTTATTCAAAATAGTAAAACACGCTATAAAGAAATTAGTTTGCTGGGTGTTATTTTGAATGTTGGCATGATCAATGCGGCTTTCGCAAGCAGCTGGTGGATCGCTGACTTTCAGATACAATATCTCTTTTTTGTAATCGCTGCATTTGATTTTCTACAGATGATTTGTAGTTATTATTTTTTAACGCCAGACCAATCTGGTACGGCTTCTCAACAGATTGGACGTAGTCAAAGTACAGATGTATCACTTCTCGTGCGCATCGGTGTGCTTACGTTGTTTTTGTATTTATTGTCTGCAACATTGCGACCTTTCTATACAGAATTTATTTTGAATCAAATAGAATATACATTCAGTATTTTACAGGCTGGCTGTTTGTTTATTTTGCCAAGTGTATCCGTGATTATTTTTTATTTCATGTTCCGGAATGGAAATGCAGCCACTTCAAACACAAGTCTGTTACTTTTAACAGCTTTATTCGCAGGAAGTATATATGCGCAGCAGTATGCAATGCCTTTTATCGTGCTTTGCCTGATCCGGATCGTATATGGATTTTTGTTATTTTATTTATGCGTGTATCTCGATATGACATTTTTTGCATCGGTAGAAAATGCGCATGCATCTGTCTGGTACGGAATGATACATGGTATACAGAATATCGCCTGTCTGCTGGCTCCGCTCTATACCGGCTATCAGATAGAAGCAAATGGACTGGGTATACAATTCAATATTGCATTTATATGCTCTTTAATATTTCTTTCTGTGATTATGATCACAAGTATTTCATTTAAAAGTAAACAACATAGTTATGAATCAATCCGTCAATTTAATAAGTAATGAGTTTCATACAGGAATCAAGCATCTTAAGAAGGATGTCTGGAATCTTGTAAACCGTAAACATATAACAAAAGTATTCGCAGAGTTTTTGCACGAATGCCTGATCGAACCTGTACAAACAAAGACAGATACAGCTTTGGTTCATTTTCGTTTGGCGACAGATACTCCGGAAGTATACTATACATTTTCCGGTGAGCACCGCGCCATGGATTACTGGCATCTTGATTCGCAGTCGGTTGTTAAGCATGTAAATGGGAAAGCGCAACCTGAACTGGATGTGATTCAGTTTTTTTTAGATATGAAAAGTACGTTAGGTATAAAACCATTGACACTTTCAAAATTCATTGAAGAGACATATAACACGTTGTATGCAGATGCATACATTTTTTCTAAAGGGCGCATTGCTTCCAATCTATTGGTAGATGCACCTTATACCGTAATTGAGCATCAGATGGATGGCCATCCCTGGGCTACGGTGAATAAAGGTCGTATCGGTTTCAGTTATGAAGATTATTTAGATTTTGTTCCTGAAGCAAGCAGAAGAACCACATTGTTCTGGTTAGGTGTTCATAAAAGCAAGGCCTTGTATGCACATACAAAAGCATATGCATACGAGCGGTTAGTTCGTGAAGAGTTAGGAATGGATCTGCAGGAAGAATTCAATGCTATTCTTTTTTCAAACGATGTTGATCCCAATGACTATTTATTTCTGCCGGTGCATGAGTGGCAATGGAAACACAAACTAACATTTTTGTTTGCAGGCGATATTGCTAATCAGTATATCATTCCACTAGGGAAGGGCAATGACAATTATTCGCCGCAACAGTCTATTCGTACGTTTTTCAATACAGATAAACCTGAAAAACTATATGTGAAAACGGCGATATCCATTTTAAATACCTCTGTATATAGAGGTTTGTCGCCGACAAAACTTTCTGTAGCGCCCTTTGTAACACAGTGGGTGAAAGATAAACTAATGTCAGATCAGGTGCTGGCGAAGCTGGGTTTTACCTTGTTAGGTGAAGTGGCAACCGTTGGTTATAAGCACAATCATTACGAACAGATCGAAGGCGGTCCGTATCATTACAAGGAATTGCTGGGAGCGATCTGGCGCGAGAGCGCGTCGAATTATCTGAATGAAGGAGAACGTATCATGACGATGGCTTCTTTATTGTATGTGGATGAACAAGGAAAATCCTTTACGGCAGAGTTGATTCGTAAGTCAGGCCTTGAACCAGAGCAATGGTTGAAAACATATTTACGTTCCTACTTAACACCAATCCTGCATATTTTCTATCAGCATAAATTCTTCTTCAGTCCGCATGGAGAAAATACGATTTTAGTGATTCAGAATTATGTGCCGGTACGAATCATTATTAAAGACTTCGTAGAAGAAATCGTACTTACTGAAGATGGTAAGAGAGAAGCACCGGAAGAAGCACGTGATATCTTAAGAGATATTGATGATGAATATGCAACGCTATTTATTTTGTCAGGTGTGTTTGATGGGGTGTTTCGTTATTTGTCCAACATCTTCCATTCGTATGTTGGATTGGATGAAAAGATATTCTGGAAAAATGTTGCAGCTGTGATCAGTGATTATCAGCAAGCACATCCGGAACTGAAGGGGCGTTATGAAAAGTTTGATCTGTTTATTCCGGAGTTCATTCGTGTATGTATCAACCGCGTTCGCTTATTAACGTACGGCTATTCAGAAGAAGCATCTATTCCGGTTCCGGAAGTTTGCGGCACATTGGTGAATCCGGCATTTGAAAATAAGTAGGAATAAAAAAAAGTTTGCACTGGCGTGACGCTCTTCGGAATTTGCAATTCCGAAGCCAGATTATAAGGATTTGTAATCCATATAAAAAAACATGGCTATTGTAAATCGCCTTTATTTGAGTTCGGTTCGCCGCGGCGAATGCAAATCCCGAACAGCTGTACAGCTGTTAAATAAAAGAGCCGCGTTGAAATTTCAACGTGGCTCTTTTATTTCAACGCAGCTCTTCGGAATTTGCAATTCCGAAGCCAGATAGATGAAGATTTGTAATCCTTATTAAACATAGCGATTACAAATCGCTTTTATCTGAGTTCGGGATTACAAATCCCGAACAGCTTGATCACATGTATTAAGTTTTTCTTTTTCATTCAAAACAGAAGGACTAATATTCAATTACAATTTTTCCAATAGCCTTACCGCTCTCCAGCAGTGCATGGGCCAGTTTGAAGTTCTCTGTAGAGAATCCTTTTAACGGATATTTCAAAGTCGAGAATATTTTTTTCTCATCAATCAGCGTTGCAATTATTACCAGAATGTTGTGTTGTTCAATCATGTCTTCTGTTTCGAACATGGAACGGGTATACATCAACTCCCAGGAAAAAGTCACACTCTTATTTTTTAATTTATTCAGTGCTATTGGTTCAGATGAGCCGGTTATAGAACCTATATGTCCCTGCGGTTTGATTAGCTCAACCATGGCATCCCAATAGCCATTGGCATCAACAAAGTCCAGTATAAAGTCAACATACCTGAAGCCACTGTTGTGTACCTCGTTTACCAGGTTATTATGATTAAGTACATAATCTGCACCGCATTGTTTGCACCATTCAATTGTTTCAGTTCGGGAGGCCGTTGCCAGCACGGTAAGCCCGGCAACTTGTTTGGCCAGCTGAATAGCGATAGAACCTACACCACCGGCTCCGCCAATGATCAGGATGGTTTTGTTCTTATCTTTTACAGGATGAATACGCAAACGGGTAAATAATATTTCCCATGCGGTTAATGCTGTCAGAGGAAGGGCTGCAGCTTCCGAAGCAGAAATACTTTTGGGAGCAATGGCTACAATACGTTCATCGATCAGCTGATATTCCGCATTACAGCCGGGTTTGGTAAGATCACCTGCATAATATACTTTATCTCCCGGCTGAAATAATGTTACGGCCTCGCCAATGGATTCGACGGTGCCAACTGCATCCCAGCCGATTATTTTTGGTTTTTCAAGATCGGTATTTTTTGCACTGTTTTGTCTGACTTTATAATCTACGGGGTTTACGGAAACAGCTTCAATTTTAACCAGCAGATTTTTGCCTGTAGCAACAGGTTTGGCTGTTTCAAATAAGATAAAACTGTTGTCGTCTGTAATAGGTAATGAAGTCTTAAATCCAATTGCTTTCATGGTTGAGGTTATTTTTTATGAAATTGCTTTCTGACGAATTTTTCAAATTCCACTGCGTGGAAAATGACCAAAGACATTCCGATGCATATTCCTAATTCAGTTAAAGATAATGGTTGTGTTTTGAATATGGTATTCATAAATGGTACATATATCACAAACAGCTGTAGCAATACGGTTAGTGCTACCGAGCCAACTAATGGTTTATTGCTGAAGAATCCCTGCTGGAATAAATATGTTCTATCGCTCCGGATACTTAATACGTGTACCAGCTGTGATAGTGAAAGTACAGTGAATACCATTGTCTGCCAGGAATCAATGTGGTTCACGAGCGCATATTTTTGTGTAGCCAGTGTAACACCAGCCATCAGTATACCAACCCAAACGATGTGATAGCCGAGTCCATCAGCAAAGATGCTTTGTGACGGATGGCGCGGAGGTCTTTGCATAATATCTGATTCCGCTTTTTCATCAGCAAGTGTCAATGCCGGTAAACCGTCTGTTACCAAATTGATCCATAAAATATGAATAGGTAATAAAGGCATTGGCATACCAAGTAATGGAGCCATGAAAATTGTCCAGATCTCAGCGCCATTGCAGGTCATGATATACTTTACAAACTTCCGGATGTTGTCAAAAATTCTCCGCCCTTCTTTTACGGCTTTAACAATGGTGGCAAAATTATCATCCAGTAAAATTACATCAGAGGCTTCTTTGCTTACATCCGTTCCGGTGATGCCCATGGCAACGCCTATGTTTGCTGATTTTAAAGAAGGCGCATCGTTCACACCGTCTCCGGTCATGGCTACATAGTGTCCTTTTTCCTGTAGTGCTTTTACAATGCGTAGTTTTTGTTCCGGGGAAACACGTGCATACACAGAAGTTTTTTCAACCTGTTTCAGAAAATCTTCCTGCGATAAATGATTTAATTCCGCACCTGTCAATGAAAGACTGTTGTCATCCAGTATGCCGATCTGTTTTCCAATAGCCCGCGCTGTAGCCGGGTGGTCGCCAGTGATCATAACCGGTCGGATGCCGGCTGTTTTGCATTCCCGTATCGCCTGTTTGGCCTCTTCCCGTGGCGGATCCATTAGACCGGCAAGCCCGGCAAAAGTTAAATTCTTTTCAACTGTTTCGTAAGTGAAAGGCTCAGGCAGTTTATCCAGGATCGAATAGGCAAACGCCAGCACACGTATGCCTTTCGAAGCCCATTCTTCAGATTGGTTTAACAAAAGACTTTTTTCATCTTCATCGGTCAGTGTTGCATACAAAGATTCACTTGCCCCCTTCGTAATCACTAAAAATTTATTGTTGAAATGATGAATGGTGGTCATGCATTTCCGGTCTGAGTCGAAGGGAAGTTCTGCAACCCTTGAATATTGATTGCTGAGTAAAATATATTTTTCGAACGTGTGTTTATGGATAATATATTCAACCAACGCCAATTCTGTAGGTTCGCCAAATGGGGTATGACTTTCTGTAAATTTTACATCATGGTTGAGCGCCATGCTCATTTGCAGCACTGAAAGTGAAGAGGAGAGGCCTGCAATGGGCTGCTCATACAATTCAATCACCTTCATTTTATTTTGCGTAAGCGTCCCCGTTTTATCGCTGCAGATATAAGTTACAGAACCTAAGGTTTCAACCGCAGGTAACTTCCGGATCAGTGCATTCACTTTGGTTAGGTGTGAGGCTCCTTTAGAGAGTGCAATGGTAATTAGTGCTGGAAGGGCTTCCGGAATGGCAGCAACAGCTAAGCTTACCGATAATAATAAAATGCTTAATGGTTCTTCGCCACGTAATACGCCAGTTGTAAAAAGCAGCAGGCAGATAAATAATATAATGTAGGATAAATTTTTTCCGAATTTCTGCATGCGGTATTGCAAGGGGGTGCTAACTTCATCCACATGTAGCATGTTTGCGATTTTCCCCAATTCGGTTTGCATACCGGTGCTGATAACAATACCTGTTGCCCTGCCATTGGTTATCAAGGTACCTTTGAAGGCCATGTTCACCTGGTCTCCAAGAGTAATGTTATCTTCTGTGAGGTCTGTGCTTATTTTGTCAACCGACATAGACTCGCCTGTCAGGGAAGATTCATCAATACGCAAGGTATGTGTGTCGATCAAACGGATATCTGCGGGAACAACGTTGCCGGCTTCCATTAGAACAATATCGCCGGGTACAAGTTCGGTGGAGGAAATGATACTGCTTTCATTATTACGGAGTACTTGTGTTTGCGTAGTACTCATTTTTTTTAATGCCTCCATCGATTGTTCCGCACGATATTCCTGTACAAATCCAATCAGCGCATTTAAAATAATGATGATAAGAATAATGATGGTATCTGTGAGATCTCCTACAATGCCAGAAAGCACCGCAGCCACAAACAGAATAATGATCATGATGTCTTTAAACTGATTTAAAAACAACAGCCAGGCAGGAACTTTCTTTTTCTCCTGTAATTCGTTATAACCATATTGGATAATTCTTTTCGCTGCTTCTTCTTTTGAAAGCCCATTGATGGAAGAGCCGAACTCGTTAAAAATTTTGTTTATGGAATCCTTATAATACGCCATAGTAAAAAGAGTTTGTAAAAGGTAAGATCTCAGCGGGTAAGATTTATATGAAATATAAGTACTTCCAGTGGAAATAAGAATAGAAGGAGCTTTTAAAGTGTGTAATATTCAGTAAGTTAGTATGTTGTGTCGGGTTATTTTATGGTAAAAAAGTGTATTTAGATGAAAAATCTATTTTTAGCCCGTAAAAAGCAAAAAATTATAATAGGCTAGAAGCGGGAATTCTGATAGTATTTTCTGCTTAAAATTAATTCTTCTACATCTTTGCTTACCAGATACCGGATCGATTTTCCGTTGTTTACAAGACTGCGGATATAAGTTGCGGAAATTTCTAAAAGTGGTGCGTCAACTAATTTTACTTTCGGGTGAGTACGCAATGTATTTTCTGAAGAATCGGGTCTTGGATATACATACAACTCATATTGAGCTAAAATCTGTTCATGATTTTTCCAGTTGGTGAACTGGTCTAGGTTGTCTTCACCAATGATCAGTACAAATGCATGCTGGGGGTATTTATCGCTGAGATAGGTAAGCGTATCGATGGTGTAACTGGGCTTAGGCAGGTTGAATTCGATATCACTGACTCTGAACGCCGGGTTGTCTGCAATAGCAGCGGCTACCATGTCATAGCGATCAAATTCGTGCAGGAGGGATTGATTTTTTTTGAAAGGATTCTGGGGGCTCACTACATACCATACTTCATCTAAGTCTGTTGTTTCGGCCATGGTATTGCCGATGATTAAATGACCAACATGGATGGGGTTGAACGAACCAAAGAATAAACCAATCTTCATTATAAGGGATATCTATGAATTCTTATTTTCACCAGGAGTGATGAAAAACAGGCGATTATTTTTGTTCAATAAAATTGTCGACTAGCTGGTGCGCCTTTACAAATGTCTCTTCCAGACGATCATTTACCAGTATTACATCGAATTGATTCTGAAAAGAAGATTCAAATTTCATTTTTTTAAGTCTGGTTTTTAAACTCTCTTCAGATTCGGTATTGCGGTCAACCAAACGTTTCTGTAATTCTTCCAGAGATGGAACTTTTACAAATACGGATAGTGCTTTATCTCCGAACTGTTCTTTTAAGCTTAAGCCGCCTTTTACGTCTACATCGAAAATAACATGTTTGCCCATGTCCCAGATGCGTTGTACTTCAGAGCGCAGTGTGCCGTAAAAGCGTCCGGGATAAACTTCTTCCCATTCAACAAATTCTTTATTTTGAATTCTGCGTTTGAACTCATCTACAGAAAGGAAGTAGTAATCTTTTCCGTTCGCTTCTTTACTTTCGCGCATTTCTCTGGTGCAGGCAGAAATGGAGAAGCCAATGCGAGGGTCGGTTTGTAATAAATGCTGAACGATGGTGGTTTTACCAGAGCCTGAGGGAGCTGAAAAAATGAATAATTTTCCTTCCATAAATAATTAGCAATTTTTTTGAATATTTCCCCTGATGGAGTCAATAAGGCTGGGAGGAACAGGCCTTTGTTCTAATTTATGCTTGATTACTTCCTTAACCGATTTTTCGATGTTATAGTGGTTATAACACGGGGCGCAATGTTCAATATGTTCCTGAAGATAGATCATTTCTTCTTTGGTCGCTTCACCGTCCAGAACCGAATTAAGCCTGCATAAGCAATCCTTGCAACAATAGCGTTGTTCGGCCTTCTTGCCGACTAATTTGTTTACAACCTCTTTAATAAAATCAATCATGCAGCTTAATCGTTTTTCTTTCTTTGATCTTTATAACCCATAGACTGGGCATATTCCTGTAATTTTTCCTTTAAAACATTACGCGCTCTGTGCAAACGTGAACGTACCGTTCCGATAGGAATGTCTAATATTTTAGCCATTTCTTCGTATGTAAAGCCTTCCAGATCACATAAAATAATTATGGTTCTGAAATCAACATCTAAAGCATTGAGGGCATTGGCAACTTCGTCACCAATCATATTGTTTAATGAATCTACACGTAAATCGCTCGTGATCGGTTCATTTACATCATCGGAATTGTAATAGGACTCTACCTCCTGATAATCGACCTTGTTCGGCTCTTTGGTCTTACGCCGATATTCATTTATAAAGGTGTTTTTCAGGATTCTAAACAACCATGCTTTGGCATTAGTTCCCTTTTCGTATGAATCAAAAAAACGATAAGCCTTCAAAAAGGTTTCCTGTACCAGGTCATTTGCATCATCTTCATCTAAGGTTAACCGGTAACCAAAGTTATAAAGTGGTCCAATGAGGTGCATAAACTCCTTTTCAAAAAGGCTGTCTTTTTCTTCCTTACTTTTATATCTGGTTTTGGAATTTTGCTCCTCCATTCAATCAATATTGTCTATATTTACAAACGCTATCGTTTTGTAATCTAATATCAAATATACACTTTTTTGTTAAAGTTGTAGAAAATGACTCAAGTCCTTTCATGAAAATATCCCTTAAAAACCTACAGTCTCCATCCTTTCTGAATTACTGGTTTATAACTGCCGGAAGTATAGCGCTTACCGGAATCTTTTTTTCAAGAGCGATGATCAGCATCGGAATGATTGGTATTGTACTGCTGTATTTTCTGAATGAAGGCTGGAAATTCAATCCGCTGAAGCAGAAGGGCGGCAAGGTTTTGTTGTTTCTGGCACCTATATTGTTTATCTATTTAATCGGCGGCTTATGGACTGAAGATTATGCGTACTGGCTTGAAAGGATCCAGGTTAAAATACCTTTATTGTTTTTACCTCTGGGTTTTATGGCCATGCAGGAAGTGGTAAACCGCAGGTCGGTTGATCTGCTTGTTTTACTGTTTATCAGCTTATGTACAGCAACAGCAATAGGTAGTTTCGTTTATTATCTCATGCACTACAAAGAGATAACGGAATCTTATAAGCATGCAAAAACAATTCCTACAATCATTGAACATATCCGTTACAGCTTGTTGCTTTCCATCGCATGCTTTGCTGCTGTGCAGGCATATACAAGCTCAACAATACTTTCTACACCGCTGCAGAAGCGCTTGGTGGCAGGTATGGGAATTTTTATTTTTATCTTCATTCACATTCTTTCTATACGCAGCGGTTTGCTGGCTCTGTATGCGACAGGCCTGGTTTGGCTGTTTATTAAAGTACTTGAAAGTGGAAATAAAAAATTATTATGGCTGATTCCGATTGTATGCGCCTTTCTCGTTTCTATGTATTTCTTTGTGCCATCACTGCATAACAAAGTAGATTACATGGTGCGTGATGTGAGCCGTTTTGTTACCGGTAAAAGCGTGAATAATTATTCAGACGGTAATCGCTTATTGTCTATGAAAATCGGTGCACAGATAGGAGCAGAGCATCCTGTGATTGGTGTAGGCAGCGGAGATGTGCAGCAGGCAATGAATGCGGTGTATCAAAAAGAATATCCGGATATTGATCAGCACAACTGGTTGATTCCACACAATCAGTTTGTGTATGTATTTACAGCCTTAGGTTTTACAGGGCTGATTATATTTCTGATCTGTTTGGTTTATCCGGCAACGCAGAAAGAGGTGCTGAACGATTTACTTTGCATAGCTGTATTGGTCGGTGCATATACTTCCTTCTTATCTGAAGCTACGCTTGAACTTCAGCAGGGAATTGTACTGGTGAGTTTGTTATTCAGCATCGCATATATTCGTATCGCTTCAAAATAAAAATATGACCTGGCTGATTGTTGGATGTATCTGTTTGATTTTATTTTTTGCATGCAACGGACAAGGCGTGCCGATCTGGCTGTTTCATCAGGTGAATCCGGATTCAAACACAAAACCCGAACAACTGGAAGCATTCTTTAGTTACTTATCAAAGCAAGGATACAACACCTATACATTAAAGGAAATAGAGTCTTTTCGGAAAGCAAATCAAAAGCTTCCGAAGAAATCGTTGGTACTGACTTTTGATGATGGATACTACGATAATTATTCCATCGTATTTCCGTTGCTTAAAAAATATAAGCTTAAGGCTATCTTCTTTGTGAATACACTTTTTATAAAAGAACAGGCTGACCGCAGTAATCAAACCATTGAAAAATCTGATGTAGTAAATGCCGCGCTGATTGAAAATTATTTTCAGCAGCAGGATGCTACCAGCAATCAGTACTTTACCTGGGAAGAAATGCGTGAAATGGAAGCGTCGGGTTTGGTGGATATTCAATGCCATTCACACAGACATGGAATGGTTTTTTCTGATACGATATTCAGAAATGTTGTGCAGGAAACTTTTACCTCTGCAGGCGATAACTTTGTACACAATGGTAATGCCCAGGCGGGCTTTCCCTTATTTAGAATGCGCGGCGAACTTTCTGCACAAGGTTATACGCTGGATACAGCGGGTAGCAATCTGTTTAAAGATTTCTTTCAAAAAAACCTGAACGGCAAACCAAAGAAAGAACTTGTTAAACAGGCACGCGGTTTTATTACAAAAGATTTTGAAGCGCAGCACATACATCCATACACGGAAGCTGAATTTAAAACGCGGGTGGAAAAAGATATGAGTGAAAATATTACGCATATTGAACACAACCTGCGCGATAAGAAAGCCATTGGTTTTGCCTGGCCATATGGACATCAGACAAAAATATCTATGCCCTGGATGAAGGCCTTAGGCATCAATTATTTTTTTACCTGCAAGAAAGGTACAAACACTCGCAACTTGAATCCGGATTTTATTTACAGGATGGAGTTAAGAAAAGTAACCGCATCAAAGCTGATCTGGCTCACGAGAATCAATTCAAATATTGCATCTGGCTGGCTATACCGTTGGTTGAGCTAAGGATAGGAATAGCGCTTCGTACTGCTTTTGTATGGTCGTACTGGATAATTCAGTAATAGCAAATGTGTAGGCGTCATTAATATATTCTGCTGAAGGATTTTCTAAGCAAGTATTTAAATGGTCCGCAATTTTTTTAGTGTCACCAACGTCTGCAAGATATCCTCTGTTTTCAACAAGCTCTTTTAAACCGCCAGCATTGGTACTCACTACAGGTACCTTATTCAGAAAGGCATCGATCACACTGCTGCCAAAGCCTTCGTTCCTGGAGGTCATTACAAAGACATCAAACATAGAGTAGAGCTCTTCAATGGCTGGAGTTTGTCCCGGGAAAAAGTATATGGATTCTAAGCCTTTGGTTTTTACAAGCTGTTCGATCGCATTTTTTAAGCTGCCGCTGCCAAAATGTAAAAAGATAAAATCATTGCGTTGCGCATGCAGCAGCGCAACGGATTCAACAAGTGTATACGGATCTTTTTCCGCTTCGAATGCTGCTATGGCTGCAATTATCTTTTTTCCTGTTTGTAAATAATTGCCGTATTCTTTTTGGATTCTGGCTGTATTGGGTTCTACAAAAACAGAAGCATCATAAATAACGTGTACTGGTGCTGTAATACCCGCTGCAGTCAGTTGTGATTTTATATAGGCTGATACAGTAGTAATGGCATGGGCTGCATTGTATTTCCATTTTGAAAATACAGAAGAAGGCGTTTTATAATGCCTTCTCGAAAAAATAATTTTTGTTGAATGAAATGCTTTTGAAAGAGCGCAAGGGGTTAAGGATTTTGCTGTATGGGTATGGATGATATCAAATGATGAGGCATTGAAAATTAAATAAAACAACAAGTCAATAGTTGATGAAACAGTAACATGGGGAATATTTTGTTCAAGCGCTTTGGTATGCAGGGCAGAGTTTTTTTTGCAAAGCAGTGTAACTGTATGCCCCAGTTGAAGCAAACCTTCAACGGTCAGCAGTGTTTGCTTTTCACCTCCGCGCCAGCCACGCTCTGTATTTATTTCCAGTATGCGCATATTCTATTGGATCTTTTTGAGTTTGCTGTATTTGCTTTTGGTATAGTTGTAATTCAGGCAGGCAATTTTAAAACCCATTGCCCCATCCAGAAAACCAAGCTTGAAAAAATATTCTTTGATGAACGTAAATAACGGACTCAGATATATTTTAACCCAGGTGGATTTTTTACCACGCTCTTTTAAACGTTGGGCAAACAAATCTGTGTATTTTTCTGACTTTGATGTATAGTCTTCCAGAGAGTCATAAGAGTAGTGGTGAATCGTTCCTGTAAGCGTTACAATGTCGGTATCGGCAGATAGCTTCAATGTTTCATGTACAGCTAATGTATCCCACTCTGTATATTTTTTATTGAACAAACGGATATGGAACTGCGGATTCCAGCCGCCATAGCGGATCAGTGTATTGCAGAAATAGGTTTTAAAAGGAATATTGAAAACCTGTTTTTCAGAATTGAATTTCAAGTTCTTTAACTCCTGCAGCAATTCTGCTGATACAACTTCGTCGGCGTCTATTGATAAGATCCAGTCGTGTTTTGCATATGCATGACCGGTATTTTTCTGACTGCCGTAGCCCGACCATGCTTTTTGAATGAACGTTACACCTAAGCTTTCACAAATGGCTTTGGTATTATCTGTACTGAAGGAGTCGATCACAATGATATCGTCAGTTAAGGAAGAAACAGCTTCAATCGTTTTTTTGATTTTGTTTTCTTCATTAAAAGTAATCAGTACAACCGATATGTTTGCCGCAGGGTTACGCATGTCTGTTTAATCCGTTTATGCAAAAGATAAGACCTTCGTTCATTTTTCTGTTCATGATCACCGTATTAAACTGCACATCGCTTTCCTGATAATTTGAATCGTGATGCAAGTGATAAACGATTGCCTTGAACTTGATTGGTATAATGGAATAGCCTGATTTTAACAAACGCCATTCGATGTCTGAATCTTCGCCTACGCCAGCCTTTTCATAGTCTTCATCAAAGCCATTGATTTCAACCAATGCTTTTTTTAGAATAGAAAAGTTGCAGCCCAGAAGTCCGCGTTTTTTCTTTTTCGGAATCCAGGAATAAGGAAGGTATATAGATTCTTCAATATGTTTTGAACCTGATAACATGAGTTCAAAATAGGAAAGACTTGTGAATTTATTTGAACGCAATAAACGATCTGTAATAGATGGCGAAAGCATAACTCTTCTGCCAGAAAGAATACCTTTCTCGGTTGTATTGATGTAATGTTCTTTAATACATTCTTTATGAGGAATACAGTCTCCATCAAAGAATACAAGTACTTCTCCGGCAGACTGACGGATGGCTTCATTCAGAATTCTGTTTTTTCTGAATCCTTTATCTTCTTGTTGAACGACTTTGAGCGGGAAAGAAACTTTTTTCTCATAGGCTTCAATGAATACTTTGGTCGCCGGGTCGTTATTATCTTCGGCAATAATAACTTCAAAATCATCGAAGGTCTGCAATGCTAATCCTTGCAGGATGAGTTCGAGATAATTGACCTTTTTATAATAGCCTATAATAACAGATACTTTCATTTATACTGAAGTGCATTTATTTTTTCTGACCAATCACATACGCCGGAAACTTCCAACGGTTTTGTTTGCCTTTTAGTTTGCGTAAATTTTTCTTTATAAATGAAAGCGATTCATATTCCAGTTTAGGCTGTATCAATATATCCGGACGAATGGAATCAACATCCTCGATCACTTCTGCCAGCGAATGCGAAGAGGCTAAATGAAAATTGAAAAATTCTGCCAGTACAGTTCTGAATTCTTTTAAGTTCCAATAGTGGAATACATAGTCGGTTGATTTATGTACCGTACCATGTTGCTGCAGCTGGTATGAAAATGAAAGCTGCTCTACTACATGTGATGTAAATTTTTCGAAGATGATATCGTTTGTATATAAAACTTTATCAAGAAGTTCTTTATTAGGCGATTGAAAGCCTATGATGCCGGCATTCCACATCATCACACTTTCGGGAATAGGCACATAATTTTCTTTCAAGTAAGAAGCATGCGTAGCCAGGAAGTTTTGAAATTTTTTGAATACTTTATTTTTGACTACATCCACGCGACCTTCGTTGTTGCACATCAGAAAATTAGCTGAGTCGATCTGATCAAATAAAGTGTCAATAGAATCTAAAAAATAAATGTCTGAATCTGCGTAGAGAATTTTTCCTTCAAAGCGTGCGGTACTATCCTGTAGTACTTTTATTTTAAGTCGGTGTACGAATGCATGCGGACCTTTATAATCCTGTATTGTTGCAGCATTCATTTCAACAAATAAAATATGAGAAGGCAGAAATGAAAAGTATTCTTTTCTATCCGTATAAATAACGATCCGGATTTTTTCAGGGTCGAATCCGTGTTTCAATAAACTCAATATGGAATAGCAGCATTCATTTAAGATATCGGTGCTGCCATAGGATTGATAAACCAGATAATTCATTGGTTGTTTATATTTTTTTGTAATTCTTGTATTCGCCGATTCTCCATCCCGTAAGGCTTTCCACAACAGCTTTGAATTTGTTTTTAAAGGAAAGCTTCTTTTTGCTCAAGTCGAATTTGAATTTCCAGTTTTGTCTGGTAATGCGGGGAATCATCACTTGCGGGTGCGTGCCGGTGAATGCTTTTAAGGAATCAACTTCTGAATAATCAAACATTTCAATTTCCGGAATCTTTGATTCGATCCATTGATCGCTGTGCCAGTATTTTGAAAATGATTTTGCTTTCTCGATCTGGTAATGCGGATTTTTCACCCAGCCATAATGGTATACAAAGGCATCAATTTGTTTTACAAAGAGTTTTCTACCTGCCTTGCGGAAGCCTTGTGCATCTTTGTAAGAGCGAATCTGCGGATCTTTCCGTACAATACGGATTTCACGTCTATACCAGCTTGGTGCATCACCTACATATTCATAAGAGCCAAAAAAATGTTCGTATTTAAAAAGTAAACCTTCAACGTTCTTATTCAACGCATATTTTTGCATGCCTTCCTGAATGGCAGGCAGGTATTTTTCATGCACAACTTCATCGCCCTGGATATAAAAACACCAATCCACATCATCAGATATAGCGTCCATCGCTTTATCCGTTTCTACAGCAAGTACTTTTCCGCCTTCGCGTAAAGATTCATCCCACACAGTATGGATGATTTTTATTTTAGGAGAACCTATAGATAAAATAAGGTTTTCAGTTTCGTCTTCAGAACTACCTACTGCCACAATGAATTCATCGCAAATTGGCAGTATAGAAGTAATAGCTTCTACAATTGGGTAATCATATTTTATGGCGTTCCTGATAAAGGTAAATCCTGCAACTTTCATAGTCCCTCAATTTACCGCAAGATAAGTAAAAGTAGGGACACTCAATTTAATAAAACGGTAACATTAGTAACTGCTGCTTACTGCATGACTTTCTTCAGTCTTTTTTTCAGGAATACCGTTTTTAATTAATTGGTTGTATATGTCTACATAATCCTTGTGCTGAAAGGAACTCACATGGATTTTTCTGGAATTAAAAAAAATAGTAATCTCTTTCCAGCTATAGTGGTGATCCCTTTTGTTCATGATTGTATAACATAAGGCTTTGCAGAAGGCGTGGGTTTTATTTTTACCAATGAGTGGGTGAACAACCACTTCTGTTTTTGTAATGTCTATTTTTTTTGTCGTGATCAGGTTATATATGGCACCCACGCATACAATGCCCCACAATGCAATAGCTGAAATATCCAGGTAATCGCAATTGATCTGAGCTGCTTTTGTAAAAGCCACCAGCATAAATATGGAAACAGCTATTAAAATCAAGGAAAGTATGATGGAAGTGTGGTACGCCCACGACAACCCCTGGCGGATTCTTTTCTGACAGTTATAAATAGAAGATATGATCAGCACCAATAAGAAGAGTTCCATGAATATATTCGTTTCCATAGCTTTAAGTGTTTAGTTTTAAATAGTTTATTCTAATCCATACACAAGTAATGCATTAAGTGAACTGAAATTGCCAAACCCTGTTATTTCTGATTTATGCAGAAATGCTAAAAAAGAAGGTTTGCTACGGTATTAGATCTGTAATATTTTATTTAATAATTAATTAAACGTTT
>JAGKWN010000106.1 GCA_021151805.1 Cytophagaceae bacterium
ATATTAAATTAGTCATATTATGAAGGTGAATATGATAAACATTGTTAATAAATTCAGTTTTGCGGTTTTAGTTGTTCTGAGTTTGTCCGGTATTCAGGTAAATGCTCAGATCAATACGCCTGCCGGAGCCACTGTTCCTTTCGGCTCTAATAACTCTTATCCATATGGAATCATGCCAACGACTTTGCCCACAAGTGGGTCATATGGTAAGGCTTCAGAGATTGTTGATAAATACAATTCCTGGAAGACGAATTATATTGAAAACTGCGGTACCGATAAAGCAAGGGTAAAATTTGACAATACGTCTGAAACCGTTTCTGAAGGAATTGGATACGGCATGTTACTGGCAGCCTATGCGGCAGATAAAGATTTATTTAACAGGCTATGGGCTTATTATAAGCAATATAGAAATGGTAATGGTGTGATGCATTGGAAAATCAGCGGATGCAATTCTGTAATCGGCCAGAACGGTGCTACGGATGCAGAGCTGGATGCTGCCATGGCATTGATTGTTGCTAACTACCAATGGCCAAACACTACATCTCCGCACAACTATAAAACAGATGCAGTCGCGTTGATAAACGCAATAAAATCACATGAGATCAACGCTTCAGATTATACATTTGAAAACGGCGACACCTGGAAACCGGCCTGCCGGAACCCTTCTTACCAGGCGCCTGGCTATGCACGTGTGTTTAAAGTGTTTATGGCAGAAAACGGGCAGGCAGCAAATGCATTCTGGGATAATGTCATTCAAAAAACAGAGAGTTTATTAATCAACAATGCACACGCAACTTCTGGCCTGGCCACTAACTGGTGTACACCTGCTGGTCCGCCAAACTCATCGTGCAGCGGTTCCGGAACAGCACCCGATAAATTTGGTTATGATGCCTGCCGTGCTCCATGGAGAGAAGGGATAGATTATATGTGGTACGGCCCTTCAACGATGCAAGCCATTACCAATAAACAGGTGGCGCTCTGGATCGGTAAAGGCGGCGCAGGTTCTGTAAGAGGTGGTGATGGTATCAACCAGGACGGTTCGGGGAGCGGAGATCATAATGCAGCATTTGTTGGTCCGATAGGTGCCATGTCGCTTTCTGCGTCCAATACAACTGCGAACCAGCAGTTTTGTAATGCTATGTATGCAGAGAATAAAAACGATGCATTAGCGAGCGGATATTTTACTAAGATCCTGCAGATGATTGGTCTGTTTGTACAGACAGGGAATTTCTGGAATCCATATACGATGTCTGCATCTACAACCACATCTGTGTCGCTTACCGCACCAACGGTAATGACCGCAAATGAAGGCGATGCCATTACAATCAGCGCTTCAGCAACAGCAACATCCGGCGCCATTTCAAAAGTAGAATTTTATGCCGGTACGGTTTTAATCGGTACAGACAACAGCGCACCATATTCTATTAACTGGACAGCAAACACAACAGGCAGTGTGAGTATTACCGCCGTGGCAACAAATACAAACGGCGACGTAGCAACAAGTGCCGCAACAGTCGTATCCATTTACAAAGCCGTAAACCAGACTGGTACAGCACCAGCAATAGACGGAACGGAAGGCTCGATATGGAGTTCATCCAGCTCGGCAGCGCTCAACAATGTTATTGACGGAACAATTTCGAACAGCGCGGATCTTTCAGCTTACTACAAAGCTATGTGGGATGCGAACTATTTTTATCTGTTGGTTAATGTGACCGATAATACAAAAACCAATAATGCCGGTACAGATATTTACAACGACGATGCCGTGGAAGTTTTCTTTGATATTGGCAACAACAAAGCAACCACTTACGGCGCGAATGATTTTCAATATACGTTCAGATGGAATGACAATACCATTTACGAAAAGAACAGCAAGATCACAGGTGTTACATTTGCTAAAACAGATAATGGAACAGGTTACATCATGACCATGCGTTTTCCATGGTCAACGTTAACAGGTACGCCATCTGTAAATCAATTAGTAGGTTTTGATGTTGCCATTAACGATGATGATGACGGCGGTGCACGTGATGGGAAAATGGCTTGGTCGGCAACGCAGGATCAGGCGTGGACAAATCCTTCTTACATGGGAACAGTCGTGCTGAAAGGCAGCAACTGTACAAATCCATCAGCAGCCGGAGCAATAACGGGACTAACCAGCACCTGTGCCAATGCAACCGGCATAACGTATTCAATTGCAAGCGTGACGGGAGCAACAGGCTATACCTGGACTGTTCCGGCGGGAGCAACCATCACCGCAGGCGCGGGCACGAATTCAATCACCGTTAGCTTTGGCACAACTGGCGGTAGTGTGAGCGTAGTACCTACGAATACCTGCGGCAGCGGTACAGCTTCAAACACAACGGTTACGGTGACAGCAAGCGTAACACCTGCTGTAAGCATTACTGCTTCTGCAACAACGATCTGTGCGGGTACAAACGTTACTTTCACAGCTACGCCAACCAACGGCGGCACACCAACCTATCAGTGGAGAAATAATGGTGCCAATATTTCAGGGGCAACGGCTGCTACCTATGCGGTAAGCACCTTGGCAAACAACGATAAGATTGATGTAGTAATGACTTCAACGGCGACCTGTCGCACAGCGAATACGGCTACGTCGGCGCAAATCACAATAACAGTAACAACAAGCGTAACACCTGCAGTAAGCATTGCGGCTTCTGCAACAACGATCTGTACGGGCACAAATGTTACATTCACGGCTACACCAACCAACGGCGGTACGCCAACTTACCAATGGAGAAAGAACGGTGCTGACATTTCAGGTGCAACTGCTGCTACCTATGTGGTAAGCACGTTGGCAAACAATGATAAGATTGATGTAGTGATGACTTCAAATGCAAACTGTCGTTCAGCGAATACGGCGACCTCTTCGCAAATCACCATAACTGTAACAACAAGCGTAATACCTGCCGTTAGCATTGCGGCTTCTTCAACAACGATCTGTGCGGGCACAAACGTTACTTTCACCGCAACACCAACGAATGGCGGTACGCCAACTTACCAGTGGAGAAAGAACGGTGCTGACATTTCCGGTGCAACTGCTGCTACCTACGCGGTGAGCACCTTGGCAAACAACGACCAGATTGATGTAGTGATGACTTCAAATGCGAACTGCCGTTCGGCGAACACTGCTACTTCTACACAAACGATTATGACCGTTACTCCTGCCGTTACACCTGCTGTAACTGCTTCAGCCTCGGCAACCACTATCTGTAGCGGCACAAGTGTTAGCTTCACGGCTGTACCAACCAACAGCGGTACGCCAACTTACCAATGGAGAAAGAACGGTGCTGACATTTCCGGTGCAACCGGTGCTACCTACGCGGTGAGCACCTTAGCAAACAACGATAAGATTGATGTAGTAATGACTTCAACGGCTAACTGCAGAACAGCAAATACAGCAACATCGGCACAAATCACAGTAACAGTGAATGCCAATGTTACACCTGCGGTAACAGTGAGTGCTTCACAAACAACGATCTGTACCGGCACAACCGTCAATTTCACTGCTTCACCGGTAAACGGTGGCACACCAACATATCAATGGAGAAAGAACGGAGCCAATATTTCAGGCGCAACCGCTGCTACCTATTCAACTTCAAGCCTGGCAAACAACAATACCATTGATGTAGTCATAACTTCGAATGCAAACTGCAGAACGGCCAATACTGCAACTTCAAGTCCGGTTGTTATTACTGTGGCAACTGCAGTTACTGCATCTGTTACGATTGAAGTAAATCCGGGAAGCACAGTGTATGCAGGCCAGTCGGTAACATTTACCGCGTATGCAACCAACGGTGGAAGCAACCCTGCATATCAATGGAAAATAAATGGTGCACCTATTGAAGGCGCAACGGCAGCCACATACGCAACAACTGCCTTAGCAAATGAAAATGCAGTAAGCGTTACCATGACCTCAAATGCAAGCTGCGTTTCTGTTCAGTCTGTGAATTCAAACTCCATCACCATGACGATCAATGCAAATCCTGCTTTTGATTCATCTGTAACAGGACCAACGTCTGTAAACACCAACCAGACAAATGTTACTTATTCGGTTCCGTTCCAGGAAGGGATGACCTATACCTGGACCGTACCAGCAGGTGCAACAATTGTAAGCGGACAAGGTACCAATACGATCGTAGTGAATTTTGGATCTGCAAGCGGAGCGGTTACTGTACTTGAAAAAAATCCTTTGGGACAAACGGCTTCTGTTGCTAAAACAGTAACAGTGGGCACTGCCACACCGGTACTTACCGGTTCAGACGAAGTGCAGATCTCTGTGTTCCCGATGCCTTGCAATGATGTATTAAATGTTGACATGCAAACAACTCCGGGAACAGTTGTAAGTTATACCTTCATTGACATGACTGGCAATCAGATCCAGAGCGGCACATTCGAAACCAGCGACGATGCCAGCCAGCTTCCTGTAAACATGGCTTCAGGCCTGTACCAGTTGGTGCTGAACTGGAATGGCAAAACACAAATCAAAAAGATCGTTCGATATTAATTATAAAGAGAGAAACTCTCCAAGGGTTTTAAACCCTTGGAGAGTTGGCAAAAAAAAGCGGATCGTTTACTGAACGATCCGCTTTTTTTATTGCTGATTCCCGAAGGAATTTTTATTTCACAATCAATTCTTTTCTATTCAAAATAGACTCAACAAAACGCAGGTCATTTTCAGTAAAGATTTTATAAGGCAACAATAAAAATTGTCCTCTGCCCATCATGAATAAGAAATCTTCTTTACGCTTATAAACTTTCTTAAACATTTCCCATTTAACCGGACTGCCTTGTCTCTCATTCAGCTTGATTAAGATCTGGCGGCTGTCTATTTCATAGCTCATGCGCTCAAACATCATCTTGCTTTGTTCCATCTGGGAAGCACCTAAAAACTGGATATACCAGAATAGTGTATATAAAGCAGGTACTAAGATTGCAGGGATAATGAACCACCATTTTTCATCGGGCAATACAAATGCTACGCATCCCAATAGAAAAGGAAATACGATATACCACCACTGTTCTTTTGCAATGGACCATAAACCAGCTTTGATAAATTCTTTTGGTGTTAACTGGTATTTTTTTGTTTTAACAATCATGTATATTTTAATTTATTGTTTTTCTGTTCAGTCAATTTTCCTGCAAGGTAAGCAAAAATCTTTTTTCCGGCCTGTCAAATTCCGGTGTATGCCGGTAAAAGATTAAAAGGCCTTCAGGCTCATATCTTTACTTTTATAACTGTGGCTTAGAGAACCAATCGAAATATAATCAACGCCCGATTCGGCAACGGCTACAATGGTGTTTTCATTGATTCCTCCGGAAGCCTCTGTTTCCGTTTTATGGTTGATCAGAAGGACCGCTTCTTTCATTTGTGCCGGCGACATATTATCGAGCATGATTCTGAAAGCGCCGCCCTCTTCCAGAGCTTCCTGCACTTCTTTCAGATTACGTGTTTCGATTTCTATCTTCAGGTCTTTACCTGTTTCCTGAATATATTTTTTACTGTGCTGCAACGCCTGCTTGATGCCGCCTGCAAAATCAACATGATTGTCTTTCAGCAGGATCATATCAAAAAGGCCGTAGCGATGGTTTACACCACCACCGATTTTAACAGCCCATTTTTCCAGCATACGGAAGTTAGGAGTTGTTTTACGCGTATCAAGCACTTTGGCCTGGGTATGCGCGATGAGTGATTGCAGTTGGTTGGTATAACTGGCAATACCGCTCATGCGCTGCATGGTATTCAGCACAAGGCGTTCTGCTGTTAAGATGGAATGCACAGAACCCGAAACCGTCAACGCGATCTGGCCCGGTTCGAAGCGGTCGCCATCCCTCATGTTTATTGTTAGTTGCAATGCAGGATCCACGCATTCAAAGATACGCTTGGCTACGTCCATGCCGGCAAGTACGCCTGAATCTTTCAGGATCAGTTGTGCCCTGCCCTGAACACCTTTAGGGATAGAGGCCAGAGAAGTATGATCGCCATCGCCAACATCTTCTTTTAATGCCTGATGAATGAAGCTGTCAATGGCTTCCGGTGTAATGTATGAATACTGCATAGGGGCAAAATTAACTTTTATCCGTTAAAAATTCAGGATTAATAAAGAGATAAATATCATTACGAAGGTTGTGAATGCTGCTGGATTGCATAGAAACAGAAAGTCCCTCGATTACGATCGAGGGACTCCTGTGAAAATATACTATATATAACGAACCATTTAAAATTACTTACGCTCAATTACGATCGAGTCGATCAAATACTTACCGCTTACAGGCTTGATCACCATGGTTACACGCATGGTACCGCCGGCATACGCATATTCGCCGATCGTAAATTTAAAATCCTCTTTATCAAGAACCTTATGGATATAAGTGAAATTGACAGGGGGAAATTTCTTCATGAAATCACGCATTACGAATTCGGCCTGGGTGCGGCTGTAATTGTTACGGTCCTGATCCGGCAGCTGAATTTCGACCATATCGCCCATGTATGTAGTCAGCTCTTTTGAATTCGCTGCTTTTACAGAAAGGCGGATCTGTTCAATGATGTCACCAATTGGTTTTGCTGTTTGCGCTTGAGTATCATTGATTTGAAACAATGCGCAGAACAAAGCAGAAAATAAAACAAAATGTGAACGTGAAATCCTTTTCATATACAGTTGTTTAGAGCCAAAATAGTGCCAATAAGTGTGTTTCAGACAAATTAATTTACTTTCAAAAGGCTTATGTAACTACTCTACATGTTAAAGAACTGAAAACCAGTGAATGAATGGTTTGACATTTTTTATTGTTGTGTTGATAGTATAAGCAGTGGAAGTATTCATGAATGAGTAAGTAATACAGTCTTAACTACGAAGAAAATCCATTTAGGTAACAGGAGCTGCCAAAGACTTAGGAATGAAATACTTCAAACTTTAAAATACATATTTCAGATACTCACAAAATTTATTCATAATTTTATACCTCTATTTACAAATATTAAACTCTATTAATAATGAATAAGAAAGTACTATTAATGATTCTCGATGGTTGGGGCTTGGGTACAAATCCAAAAGTTTCAGCGATCGCTGCAGCTAAAACACCGTTCATAGATTCACTATTTGTAAATTATCCGCATAGCAAACTGGAGGCTTCAGGTCTTGCAGTAGGTTTGCCTGAGGGCCAGATGGGCAATTCAGAAGTAGGACACATGAATATCGGGGCAGGAAGAATTGTATATCAGGATCTGGTAAAAATTAACCTTGCTGTTGAAAATAAAACCTTAGGTAATGAGCCTGCATTAAAAGATGCATTTGACTATGCTAAAAAGAACAATAAGAAAGTTCACTTCATAGGTCTTGTGTCTGATGGTGGTGTGCACTCACACATCAACCACGTAAAAGGTTTATGCGCGATTGCTAAAGATTACGGTTTGAAAGACGTGTTTGTACACGCCTTTACAGATGGCAGAGATTGCGATCCGAAGAGCGGTTACGGTTTTGTAAAAGAACTGCAGGACTCAATGGCCGGCACTACCGGTAAAGTTGCTTCAATTATAGGAAGATATTATGCGATGGACCGCGATAACCGTTGGGAACGAGTGAAACTTGCATACGATGTAATGGTTCATGGTACTGGTACGCATTCAACAGATGCGTTGAAGTCTATCCAGGAATCATACGATGCAGGCGTAACAGATGAATTCATCAAACCGGTAGTTATGGTCGATGCGAACGATAAACCGGTAGGTAATATCGAAGCAGGCGACGTAGTAATCTGTTTCAACTTCCGTACAGATAGAGGACGTGAGATTACGGTAGCATTAACACAGAAAGATTTCCATGAGCAGAACATGTATAAGCTGGACTTATATTATGTAACCATGACCAATTACGATGATACCTTTAATAATGTAAAAGTGATCTTCGATAAGGATAACCTTTCAAATACATTGGGTGAAGTGATCGAAGGCGCGAACAAAAAGCAGATCCGTATTGCTGAAACTGAAAAGTACCCGCACGTTACCTTCTTCTTCTCTGGCGGCAGAGAGGAACCATTTAAAGGCGAGAAAAGACTGATGGCTGCTTCTCCGAAAGTAGCTACTTATGATCTTGCTCCTGAAATGAGCGCCAATGAAATCAAAGACAAGATCATTGTTGAACTAAAGACGAAAGAACCGGATTTCATCTGTCTAAACTTTGCGAATCCGGATATGGTTGGCCACACCGGTGTATTTGAAGCTGCGGTGAAAGCCTGCGAAACCGTAAACGACTGTGCGGAAGCGGTAATTAATGTAGCATTGGAGAATGGTTATTCTGCAATCGTAATTGCTGACCATGGCAATGCAGATTACATGATCAACGAAGACGGCACGCCGAATACAGCGCACACAACCAACCTGGTTCCATGTATTCTGGTAGATAAAACATATAAAGGAACATTGAAAGACGGTAAGCTGGGAGATTTAGCGCCAACCATCCTTGAATTGATGGGTGTTGCTAAACCGAAAGAAATGACTGGTGTCTCTTTATTATAAGAATAATTTTCAACCCCTCAACGATAATGAGGGGTTGAAAATACTTTTTTAATTTATACAACTACTTTTAATAATACAGTTTTTTATATTTTTTTCAATAAAGCTAATTTCTACATTTAGCAACCTGAATTTTATCACTTAATCTTAAACTATGTTATGAAACAGAAAGTTACTTTCATGTCTATTGGTTTATTTTTATTAATGACCAATCTTTTTGCCCAAACACCGGTTAATACATGCATCCCACGTACAACAGCCCCGACAGTGAACGTCTGGGACTGGAGACAGAAATTATGGGAATGGTATTACCCGGATGTACCAACTGGTCAGGCAGTATTAAACATGCTGGAAAATCCCTATTGGGCAACACCAAGCATGGTGAATGCAAACATTATTGATTTAGCAAACACATTAAATAAAGATTACGATCCTGCAGATGGATGGGAATTACTTACTAGAGCCATGGGTTCGCCTGGGACTAATAATTATGGAAAATTAAACCCGTATGTATTATTATATAATAAATATACTGGGACAATCAGGGTGTTCTTAAATATTACAAGTTTTTATGAAGCAAATTCAGTAGTTATAAAATTAAGTTTTCAGCAAGGATCATCACAAACAGCTTTGCTTTCTTCAAATACAGCTATTGCCTTACCTGTCAGTGATTATGGTTCTAATAAGCAAATCCTGATGCCAAATCAGATCGCAAATTTTGGAACACTAATTGGTACATATTGGCTGTTTGCAGATTTTCAGATTATGTATGACCCTTGTACTTGTAATGTTCCTGCTACTATTCATGTTGCGGGTTATTTAGTAAAGGATATGACAATTACAGCTAATATTAAAAATACAAACCAAACAGATAACATTATGTCTGGCGGTGCGACGACTGATCTTAATTTTAAATCTGCTATATCATTGGTTGGCGGAACTGCCGAAGCGGCAAAGAAGTATTACGAATCAGGTGACAAATTTGTACAAAGTGTTGACGCATTTCAAAAGAGTAATGCAGCTAAAGCTATTGCCAATAAATCAACAAGTGCTCAGAAGATCAGTAATACCTTGCAGAAAGTGGCTCCCGCTTTAAGTGCTGTACCTTATGTTGGGGCATTTGTAGGAGCAGCTAGTTTTGTAATGAGTTTCTTTAAAGGCAGTTCTAATCAGAGTACAGTCGCTGCATTTCCAAATGTAGATCTTACAATGAATGGTACCATAAATACAAAATCTCCTTATGGAGACATATTTTTGAATGTACCCGGTGCTGACCAATCGTTAAAATCTACTGATTACAATCCAATATATAATAATATTCTAGGGGTGTTTTCCTTATTGGAAAATCCATCTGTTGAATATAAAGATTATTTGCCAAGTCCAGCATATCGTGGAGCGGGAACATATGTTTATCCAATACCCACAGGATTTCATGGTGCTCCTGTCGAAGCCCAGTTTAAATTTCCTAATGTCAGGGAATACAAAGTAAACCAGGTGCCTTATGTGATCAATTCTGCATCAGGCCTACAGTTGTTTGATATGCAAGCCAGGTTACTTATTACAACAAATAAAATACCTAAAAAAGCTATTTCAACACATGCTGGTATTATGTATGTTGATTACGATACGACAACAAAGTCATTATTTGGTCCCTATGAAACATATCCATTTTCAAATCAACCGTATAATACAAGATTGAAATCGCAAAATGGAATTGAAATTGAAAATTGGCCTAATCAAAAAAATATAACTGGAATTACGTATTCAACAGATTTTGTGCCTATCTCATGCTTTTATGATTCAAGGTTTAAAATGTTTTATTATGATAATAGTGAGCCAGAAATTAAATGTGAATTATTAGTAACACTTATTCCAACTAATGGTGATGTAACTAAAAAAGTATTTATAAAGTTGACATATAATGTAAACTCCGCGCCATCAACTTTGGCTGGCACGAAATACTATTACACAGAACAAGTGGTTACACCTCCAGCATATAGAGTTCCGGCTACATATGACTTCAAAATCACTTCAATTGATCAGTATTGGCCCAATGCATATCCTAGTACTACATGTAGTGGCGCAAAACCTGCTTTAACAAACACTGAAGTAGCAACTTTTTGTAGCAGCACTAAATACAAGAGCCCTGTGGCAAATTATCCAACCAATTTTTACAGAACGGTTGACAATGGTTTGTCTATGGTAGATGAAGACTTACCTATATATGCCAAGATTGTTCCCAATCCGTATAGCTCTGGGGATGGTTATATTGAGTTCAATCAGTATACTGCCGGAAATTCAAAAATAAAACTGCTTGATATAACCGGTAATGAGTCTATTGAAGTATATAATGCTTTCACAGAGAGTGGAGTGCATCAGGTATCTCTTCCGGCAGAAGATTTATCAGACGGCATGTATTTATGCATTATAGAAACTCCTGATGGTACGCAAAAAGAGAAACTCATTATTATTAAATAGAAAAACACTTTTAATTGAAAGCCTGCCTCGTCACCATAAACTATTATGGCGGGGCAGGCTTTTTAATTTGCTTCATTTTTCACCACTTTTCTTAAAAATCACAAAATTCAATTTTTTGGGTTAAAATTTGACCACTTTTTAATAAAAAATATATTTTTTTTAAAAAATAGGTTAAAATTTTAACTAATTTTTTCATAAAACATACAAATATGAATAAGTGAAGGTCTAAAAATGCATGTAAATCCGTGAAAACACGTAGATTTTACTCCAATCGCAATTTTTAGGGTTAAAAGTGCTCACTTTTTAAACTTTAAAAATTGTATTATTCTAATTTTGAAGCAATCCTGAATATTTTGTTTAATAATTATTTCATAGGATTTTTTTGATATTAATGGCATTTTAAGCCCAAATAATACATAATTATTAGATTTTAGAAAGAATCGGGATTTGCATTGAATTGTATTTTACCCTATGTTTACATCATGAACGATATGAATATTCTAACCCGGTATTCTAAACGCCATAAAAAATTAACCAACCCTTTTATCAAATTATTACCAACTAAACGAATTAATACTATGAAGAAATTTGCACTCGTTACGCTGGCCTCATTTATGTTCTCAGCGTTCACATCGCATGCCGAGGTAAAAGATGATTCTACTAAAAGTGGAAAATTAACGATCTCCGGATATGTAGATGTTTATTACCAATACAATATGAACAACCCTTCTTTTGTATCTCCTGTTCAGCCAAATCTTCCGGTTTCACAAGGTGCCAGTGCATATGGGACTGTTCCTACAGGATCAAACGTTGGCCGTATTTTCGATGTAAAAAATAATCAGTTTTCTTTAGGTCTTGTTCAAACCAAATTTGCCTATACAACAGATAGATCTGAAGTGGTGTTAGACCTTGCTTACGGTCCAAACGCGGCTTTGGGTAACTTTGGTAACTTATATGGCACGGATGTAAACATCAAGCAGGCATATATGTCTTATATGTTCACAGACAAATTAAATGTTACGGTTGGTCAGTTTGGTACACACGTAGGTTATGAATTGATTGATGCGCCGCTGAACTACAACTACTCACTGTCTTACCTATTCGGTAATGGTCCATTCTACCACACAGGTGCTAAAGCATCTTATGCGTTCTCTGACAAAGTTGGTTTGATGGCAGGGGTTGTAAACGGCTGGGATGGTATGTATGATTTCAACGGTACGAAGTCTGCAATTGCTCAATTATTCTTATCTCCAACAGACGGATTCAATATCTATGTAAACTACATCGGTGGTAACGAGAAAAACGGTTTATCTTTCCCTACGTTAGGTTCTCCAACTGCTCCGATCACTACTTCAACTAAAACAGTTTCTCACTTATTTGATTTAACGACTACATATCAGTTAACAGACGCCTTCAAATTAGGCGTGAACGCGGCATACGGTTTTGGTAACAACTTGGTACCTGATGCAACAGTTTCTGATGGATTTTCTAAAGCTAAATGGGGTGGTGCAGCTTTATACGGAGACTACAGATTCTCTGAGTTCTTCGGTTTAGGTTTACGTGCTGAATATTTCAACGATAAAGACGCTGTAAGATACATTAGTTATTCAATGGGCCAGGGTTGCTACATGAATGAATTTACACTTACTGGTGATTTAAGATTCATGGATGGCCACTTCAATTTAAAGCCTGAATTCAGAATTGATGTTGCTCATGTAAATGATAAAACAGTTGGCGTTGTTACAGGTACTGAAAACAAAGGTTTTACAAGCAATCCAGGCAACCCTGACAAAATTAAAACTACAAATATCCAGCCGACAATCGGTATGGCTGCGATCTACGCATTCTAATCCTCGTCTCCGGACAAACAATAGTTAAGATTACGGTTAATTTTTTAATCTGGTTAGTTAAAAAACCCAGTCGCCAATACCCTCGGCGCTGGGTTTTTTATTTTGCTGCCAGATGTTAGGTGATAGATAATAGGTACTAGGTACTAGACAAGTCTTGCAGGTATGAGCGAAATGATTTCGCTTGCAAAGAACAGAAATGAAAAGATTGTACGACTCCGCTGGGGTCGAAAGATTGAAGAGATCATTTTTCTATGAACGTCATGACTCCGGAGGAATCATGACGTTCAATCTATTATTCTTAGGAGATTTCCGCGTTTGCACCGGCAATAATCAACCAGTAATAAAGTATTAAGTATAAAATAAAATGCTTGTTAGAAATGACTCCGGAGGAGTCACATGTTTATAGAAAAACAGCAAATGTAACACCGACCCCAGCGGGGCCGAACGTGCTGTTGAATCCTTAATACCCCAGCTCTTTTATCATTTATTCCGATATTCCGAAAACAACAGCTGTATTAAACAAAAGCAGACCATGGAGGCAGGCCAGGTGCGTGCTTGGGCCAGCAATACCATCAGGTTGTCTGACGGCATGTTTTCCCTGATCTGTCTCACCTTTATCCCACCTTTATCCCACCTCTGTCCCACCTCTGTCCCACCTCTATCCCACCTCTGTGCCATATCAAAGGCAAATAAAGTATAGGGGACAACCCAATGAAAAGGATACAAGCAGGTGGCTGAAAGGGAGGTTCGGAACTGAGGTTTGTGCCGGCAAAGAGATTATACAACCCCGCCGGGGGGCTAAAGCCCATGGAGATAATTTTGCTATAAATATGTGACTCCTCCGGAGTCATGATCATCAATCCATTATTTTGAGGACGCAAACATTCAATTGTTCTTTTAGATTTCTATTCAACCGGTAATAAAGTATTAAGTATAAAATAAAATGCTTGTTAGAAATGATTCC
>JAGKWN010000107.1 GCA_021151805.1 Cytophagaceae bacterium
GTAAAATAAGTCCCCGTAATTTTCAATTCTTAAACTTTTTAAATACCTATGAATACTGCATTTAAATTTATTACACTTCTGTTACTATTTACCGCTGCACAATTTTCATACAGTCAGACAAACCAGGAAAAAGCGTTAAAGAAAGGCCAGGAAGCGATTCAGCTTATGGACAATGGAAAAATTGATGAAAGTATCAAGCTATTAGAAGAAGCACAAAAACTAGATCCTGACAGATTCGACTATCCATATGAATTAGCTTATGCACATTATATCAAGGAAGATTACAAAGGCACCATTGCGATCCTGGAGAAAAACAAAGATCACAAAAATGTTACAGACCGCTTGTTTCAACTATTAGGCAACAGCTATGACATGCTTGGCCAAAGCGACAAAGCACTCGAAACGTATGATGCCGGGCTGAAAAAATTTCCGAACTCAGGTATGATGTATCTGGAAAAAGGAAATGTGTATTGGGGAAAAGAAGATTATTCAAAAGCACTGCCATTTTATGAAAAAGGCATTGAAGTAGATCCGCAGTTCCCTTCCAACTATTACCGCGCCAGCAGAATTTACTGCGCTTCAACGGAAGAAGTTTGGGGAATGATCTATGGTGAGATATTCATGAACCTGGAGCGTAACAGTAAGAGAACTGCCGAGATAAGTAAACTCTTATATGACACATACAAAAGCCAGATCAAATTCAAAGATAAAAATTCTTTTTCTGTAAGCTTCAGTCAGAATGCAACCATCAACATCAGCGACCCGAACGATGCAAGCAACATAAAGCTGCCTTACGGTGTAGGCGTATATGAACCAACCTTATTAATGGCAATGATTAATGAAAAAGAAATCGACATGAACGCATTGTCCCGGATCCGAAAAAACTTTGTTGAGCTTTATTACAACAACGGTCATGATAAAACCTACCCGAATGCATTGTTTGCTTATCAGAATAAAGTCCTTAAAGAAGGTCATATAGATGCTTACAACCACTGGATCCTCATGAAAGGTGATGAAACAGCTTTTAACACATGGCAGGCTGCAAACAAAGACAAATGGGATGCCTTTGTAAAATGGTTTACAAGCAACGGGCTAGTGCTTAGTAGTACAAATAAATTCTACAGCGGACAATATTGATTACAGGCAATATGAAAAAACTGTTGTTTTTATTTTCGCTTTTGTTTGTGTTGCAGCATGCAATGGCTCAAAAGGATTTTCAAGCATCCATATCGATTCCCCAGAATTCAGGTCTGGCATTTGTAAAATATCATATTTACGAAATTCACAATAACCAGTTATATGTGATCGAAAGATCAATTATTATGAATTTGGATACGGCCAAAACAAAAAATCCTCCGGCGCCTTTCAAATACGACACACTGGCAACATATCCTGTAAGCAAAGAACAGCTCTTAAAATTAACTGATATCGTAGAGCATACAGACTCACTGGGAAGCAATACTGCTGATGGATGTGAGTTTACTATGGGCTGGCCGAGATTCTTTATCTATACATCATACAAAGACAAAACCATGAGTGGTTATGTTGCCAATTGTTACCGTGAACATATTTACAAAATTGTAGACCAATTCAATGCTATATACCCAAAGGGAGATGTAATAACATACAATCAAAAAGACCTTGCTATTCTTGAAGCAAAGTGTAATGCCAAAGTAAAATAACAACCCTTACGTTCATACAGGAATTAAACATTACTAAAATGAATAACAACATGTATCCTTGTTTGTGGTTTGACACGCAAGCCAAAGCAGCAGCAGATTATTACTGTTCCATTTTTAAAAATTCAAAGATCACTGCAGAAAATCCGATCGTTGTGAATTTTGAATTGAATGGCAATAAATTTATCGCCCTCAACGGCGGACCGGCGTATAAATTTTCTCCGGCTACTTCTTTTGTGATTGAATGCGATACACAGGAAGAAATAGATTATTACTGGGAGAAGCTTGGCAAAGACGGCCGCTATGACAGATGCGGCTGGCTGGACGATAAATATGGTGTTACCTGGCAGGTGATTCCTGCTATTCTGCCTAAGCTTATGGCTGACCCACAACGTTCACAACGTGTAGTGGACGCATTTATGAAAATGTCCAAATTTGATATTCAAACCTTACTGGACGCATAAGTTTTTACTCTTACAGTCGTTTAAAATCACCGTTCCCATGTAATCGATGAATTGCATGGGAACGTTTCATTCCACCGCAATTATATGTATTTTTACAGACGCAAAAATACATCCCTTTGAAATACAAGATCCCAACCACTACCCTGCCTGTACAGGAAATCGTTGCACAGGTTACCGAACACTTTAAAGATAATACCACACTCATTGTAAAAGCTCCGCCGGGCGCAGGAAAAAGCACCTTGCTGCCCCTGACTTTTTTAAATGAAGCCTGGCTCGAAAATAAAAAGATCATTGTACTGGAACCCCGCAGACTGGCAGCAAAGACCATTGCAACACGCATGAGTCAGTTGTTGGGTGAACAAGCCGGAGAAACAATCGGCTATCGCATTCGCTTTGAAACCAAGGTAAGTGATAAAACACGGATCGAAGTGGTAACGGAAGGAATTCTCACCCGCATGCTTCAAACCGATAACTCGCTGAAAGATGTAGCACTCGTAATCTTTGATGAATTCCATGAGCGCAGTATCCATGCCGATGTCGCACTGGCCTTATGCCGGGAAGCGCAACAGACCAAACGCAATGACCTGCGTTTGCTGATCATGTCTGCAACCATGGATCTGCCGGAACTTTCGTCCAAACTCAAAGCCCGCATCATTGAAAGTGCCGGCCGCCAATACCCGGTAGCCATTCACTACATGGGTGAAACAGACATGCACCTGCTACCCGAACTTACCGCACGTACAGTAAAAAAAGCAAGTAAAGAAAACAAAGGTGATATACTGGTATTCCTGCCAGGCCAGGCTGAGATCAATGCCTGCAAGGACCTGCTTACCAATCAGCTTGCCAATACGGTTGTTCATACACTATATGGGCAGCTTTCTTTCGCGCAGCAGCAGGCAGCACTCCTTCCCGACAAAGATGGAAAACGTAAAGTTGTACTCGCCACTTCCATTGCTGAAACCAGTTTAACCATTGAAGGCGTTACCACGGTTGTAGATTCAGGCTTTGGCAAGCGTTCAAAGTTTGATCCACAATCCGGCTTATCCAGGCTGGAAACGGTTACCATATCCGTGGATGCTGCTGACCAGCGTGCAGGCCGCGCCGGACGTTTATCCCCGGGTACTTGCTACCGCATGTGGTCTGAAGCACAACACCAGAAATTACACAAACACCATCAACCCGAAATTGAAACAAGTGATCTTGCACCGTTGGTATTGGAGATGGCAATCTGGGGCATTCCCAATGTATACAACATGGTGTGGCTTACCCCCCCACCCAAATCGCATGTAAAACAGGCCCGCGAAACCCTGCATTACATCGACGCACTGGACCGCAACAAAGTTACGCCGCATGGTAAAAAGATTCATCAGCTTCCATGCAATCCCCGTATTGCGCACATGCTGCTGATGGCCGAGCAACTCGAACAGGATGCACTGGCAACAGATATCGCAGCTATTATCGAAGAAAAAGATCCGCTCACAATTAAAGAAGCCGGGGTTGATATCAACGAACGTATTGAAGCGCTGCGCCGCTTCAGAAGAAACGCCGGCAAAGGCAGAGCTTTCGGAATGATCGAACGGGTTGCAAAATCTTATCGCGAGCTTATGGAAATTGATGCAGACAACGGCACCTTCGATCCATACATGAGTGGTCTGCTGTTGGCTTATGCTTATCCGGAACGCGTGGCTTTTGCACGCCCGGGGAATCAGTCACAATTCCAACTGGCAAACGGGACATATGCGCAGTTCAGTCATAAAGATTCGCTTGCCAATGAAGCCTGGGTATCGGTCGCACACATCGATGCACGTGAAGGCACCGGAAAAATATTCATGGCTTCACCACTGAATCCAAAGGATCTGAAAGGCATGGTAAAAAATGCCGTATCTGTTCATTGGGATCTGATCACAAACGAGTTGATCGTTCATACCGAACTGCGTATCGGGCAGATCGTATTGAAGTCTGTACCAATGGATGAACCAAGTGACGAACTACGTGCCAAAGCCCTGTGTGATGCTGTAAAGAAAGACGGAAGGAATTTATTAAACTTCACGCCAGAATTTAAACAATGGCAAATGGCCATGTTTGAAGCGCAGCAGCAACATCCGTTGTCAAAATTTCCTGATGTAGATACCGAATCTTTATTACTTTCCTGTGAAGAATGGCTAACGCCGCTGGCAGATGAAATTGAAGAGAAAGACGACTTAAAAAAACTGAATCTACTTGAAATTATTGCTGCGCGGATTCCGCAGGAGTTGTTAAAGCTTGTCTGAATCAGGATTTACGGGATTTGAGGATAACAGGATTTTCACTATTATCGTTTTATTCATTATTCATAACAACTATTAAATTCTGAATTGTATGTATAGATTTATTGAAAGATCATCATTTATTACGGTCTTACTTCTCTTCTTCACTCTTCTTTCAAACGCGCAGGATGCAACATCCTTGCTACTGGAAGGTACGATAGGCAAAGCCCGCATCATGGTGGAACTTACACTAAATGGTTCGGATATCTTGGGACAATACTATTATAAAAAACATAAAAAAACCATTGAGCTTGAAGGTAAATACCTTTCGGATAAAAGCATTGAGCTTGTTTACGAACATTGGGGAACCAAAGAAGTATTTGCATTAAAAGATATCGGTAACGAAAATACCATTGCATATACCGGCACCTGGCAGCAAAGCATTGAAACAGAGAACGGAACTACAGTTTCAGCTCCTTTGGCTGTTAAACTAATGATGGCAGATGTTTCAAAAATACCGGTACAGAATACCTATGTAAAACATGCAAACCTCTCTGAATACAATTACAGCAGACTTGCTGATATTAAACTCGTGCAGGATTCTGTTCAAAAGATTAATACCGAATTTTCTGTTACCTGGCTGCGCGACACAATCACCAACTTCGCCTTTATCCGCATCAATAAAAATGTAGCAGTAAAAGGAATTGACTCCTTAAATTATTTTCTGGAAGCGCTTCAGTTCTCTGAAATCATGTCTTACCTGGATTGTAACGGCAGCGAATACACGAGTGGTATGAATGGTGTATACATACGCGGACATGTGATGAGTTTTTCCATATTCAACAGTTATGAATGTGGCGGACCGCATCCAGACTATGGCATTACAGGCTATACCTTCAATATGGAAACTGGCAAGCAAATGCTGTTGACAGACTTTTTATTTTTCGGAAAAACAGAAGCTGATTATTCCAGCAATGATTCTTACAAACTTGGCGTTGATGTGATGGGGCCAAATATTGTAAAAGTACTGAGCAAACTTTATCCGGAAGAAATGAAAAAGCAGGATGAGGAAGATCCGGATGAACCTTGTGATTACAGTACGCCAGATGTATGGGATTCTGCGGCGTGGCACCTGACTGAAAACGGGCTATATCTTTACCCGTATTTCTCGCGGTATGCCCGCAACTGCGATGGCGCAGAATTTTCTGTCATCCCGTACAAAAACCTGGAAAAATATAAAAATCCAAAAATTGTGATTCCCATGACATATTGAACTGATTCTCTCAGTTTTTTGTAGTATGATAGAATAAAAAAGAATTCGATGGAAAATAAAATGAAAGTAGAAGTATGGAGCGACATTATGTGTCCGTTCTGCTACATCGGAAAACGTAACTACGAAGCTGGCTTAAAGCAATTTGCTGACAGCAACAACATAGAAATCATCTGGAAAAGCTTTCAGTTGGACCCAACCATTCCTCAGGAAACGGATGGAACAGAAAATGTATATGAATACCTGGCAGCCCGTAAAGGCATGAGCTACGAACAATCGGTGCACATGCACGACAGCGTGGTGGCTACAGCAAAAAAAGCCGGCCTTGAATACAATTTCGATAAAGCCGTTATTGCAAATTCATTCAACGCACACCGCATGATCCAGCTGACTAAAACCAAAGGATTAGGCGATGCAGCGGAAGAGCGTTTATTCTATGCCTATTTTACTGAAGGTAAAAACTTCGGCAATACAGATGTATTGATTGAATTAGGCAAAGATATTGGTTTAACAGAAGCAGAAGTAAAAACTGCCTTAACGGATGATACCTATGCGTATAAAGTCACACAGGACATCCAGGAAGCACAGCAATTGGGCGTAAGAGGTGTGCCGTTCTTTGTATTCGACCGCAAGTATGCTGTTTCAGGTGCGCAGCCACCACAAGCCTTCTTAGAAACGCTCGAAAGATCATTCTCTGAGTGGCGCAAAGAAAATCCTGCATCTCCCTTTGAAGTATCCGAAGGACCTTCCTGTACAACAGATGGTATCTGTGAATAATTGATCTTAATCTATTCATTAAATAAACAAACGCCGGCCAATGACCGGCGTTTTGCATTTCATTCAAAGCGCAATATTTAAAAAACATCTCAACAATTAACATTTGTAATTCAGGCAGATACATTATTCTGTTTTATATAGATCCAGTTACATTTTCTTAACCGTAAACTCCCGGCAGCATTTTTGCTTTTCTGCTTCAGGATATGGAACTTAACCTCGTATTCATTCCGTACGTTAAGCGTATGGCGGAATCCGTAAACATTAATCTGAGATTTATGAGATTTTTAACATTAACCATTTTATCATTCTTTACACTTACTCTTGCAATGGCACAAACTGATGGTATGCAGCAACGCTGGGAAAAAATTGATTCTTACTTAAATCAATCGCTGCCTAAATCTGCTTTAACAGATCTGGAAAAAATTTATAAGGAATCTAAAGAAAAGAATGATGCAGACAACCAGATCAAAGCACTGATCTATATGATGCGCTGCACAGACATGACCGAAGAAGATGCCTTTGAAAAAGATATTGCCTTTGTACGTAAAGAAGTAACGACAGCTGTATTTCCGGTAAATGCCATGCTGCACTCTATGCTGGGTGAAATGTACTGGCAATATTTTCAACGCCGCAGGTACAATTCTGACATCAGTGCATCTACGAACATTGATGACGCTGATATTCAAACCTGGGATCAGAAAACAATCCTGCAAGCCTCTATCCATGAGTATTACGCTTCCTTGAAAGATAAAGAAAAGCTCTTGACTTATTCATCCGATAATTTCAAGCATGTTATTTATTCAAGCCCTTATCATACATATACTGCAAACCTATATGACTTCCTGGGAAGAAGAGCATTACTCTTTTTTCAATCTGCAGAAGCAGGCATTAGCAGACCCGCTGAACAATTCAGTCTGAATAATACAGCTTATTTTTCTCTTTCTGCTGAATTCGTAACACTGCCGATCGAAAGCAAAGATACGTTGAGCACACAACTCTATGCCATGAAGCTGATTCAGGACCTTGAAAAAATACACCTGAAAGATACAGATCCAAGTATTCTCACAGATCTTGTACTGACACGCATCGCATTTGTTGCAGCCAATTCCGGACTTTCCAATACCGATGAACTTCGCCTGAATACTTTATCAAAACTGGAACAATCCTGTCTGAAATATCCGGTTTCAACGGAGGTAAGCTATGCCATGGCTGCTATCTGGCGCGACCGTGCCTCAAACATGACAGGCTTTAAAAACAGTCCGGCTTATCCCGATGCAAACCTGACAGCCATACAGATTTGCGATGCTGCCATCAAGCGTTTCCCGAATTCTTTGGGGGCACAAAATTGTGTAAGCTTAAAATCGAATCTCTACAGTCCTTCAATAGCCTTGATTATAGAGGAAGTTCAAATTCCGCAGACCTCATTCCGTATTCACGTTGCCTACAACAACGTTAAAACAGTCTACATGCGTGCCATCCGTTTAAATGTAGCGGAAGCAGAAAAACTTAAAACTGATCTGCAATACGATTACGATGCCGACAGGTTTGATCATTTTAAAACCTATCTTGAACGCTTGCCAACGAAAAAATGGTCGGCCGATCTTATACAAGACCCTCAGTTGCGCGAACACAGCACAGAGCTTGTTGCTGAAGCCCTACCCGAAGGTATTTATTTACTGATTGCTACGGATGTTGCAAAGATTGAAAAAGATAAAGCTTTTTTTGCATACGCATTTACAACGGTTTCCAACATCTCTTATGTTTCCCGCATTAAAGAAGGGAAAGCACAGGTGTATGTATTGGAAAGAAACACCGGTAAGCCAATCAAAGATGCGCAGGTAAATGCATTCATCAGTGACTACGATTACCAAACCAAAAAAAACCGTAAAAAAGTTATAGGCACTTACACAACTGATGTAAATGGTTATGTAGAAGTTTCCGGACAAAAAAACAGCTATTCAAATTATGTGCGACTGGACATCAGTACCAAAAACGATCGTTTGATCAACGATAACCGAAACTCATACGGATTTTATCTATATTCTGATGAGCGTAATTATACGCCTACAGAAATTCAGCCTGCAACCCTACTCCTTTTCACAGACCGCTCTATATACAGGCCGGGACAACCTGTTTACTTCAAAGGTATTTTGTACAATGGAGAAAAAAAGAACAACTTTTCGGTTGTTAAGAATTATCCGCTAACAATCTCTTTCTACGATGCAAACGGAAAAGAAACATCGTCACTGGAATTGACCACCAATGAATTCGGCTCTGTGCAGGGATCTTTCACGGCACCAATGGGCTCATTGACCGGACAAATGAGCATTGGGAATTATATGGAGCGAACCTACTTCAACGTAGAAGAATACAAGCGTCCGAAATTTGAAGTAAAAATACAGCCGCTTATCGGCCAGTTCAAGCTCAATCAGGAAATTCACGTAAAAGCTGAAGCCAAAGCCTTTGCAGGGAATGCAATTGATGGCGCACAGGTAAACTACCGTGTTGTACGCCAGATACAGTTGCCTTATTGGTATGCTAAATACTGGAGTAATATCAATACAGCTGAAACCGTAATAACTACCGGCACAACAGAGACCGATGTTAACGGAATGTTCAATATTAACTTTCAGGCCCTGCCCGATGCTTCTGTTTCTGCAGAAAGCAAATCAACATTCTCTTACACGATCTATGCCGACGTGATCGATATCAGTGGTGAAACCCACAGCGATCAATATACCATTGCCATTGGCTATTCTTCATTGATCCTGGATATACAGACACCAGCAGTGGTTGAAAAAGGAAAGCCTGCTTCTATTACAGTATCAGCAACCAATCAAACCGGCGAACCGGAATCTGCAAACGTCCGCATTAAAGTATTCAAGTTGCAGGCTCCTGAAAAAGCCTTACGCCAGAGACTTTGGGAAGCACCGGATAAACCACTGCTCAGCGAAGAAGCATTCCATAAGTTATTTCCTGAAGATGAATATGCGAATGAAACAGCCGTTGAAAATTTTCCGCAGAAATTAATTTCCGAAGCTACAATCAAAACAGATTCGGGCAGAACAGCCGCATGGAACATCCCCGATAGTTGGGAAAGCGGACAATACCTGATACTGGCAACAGCGCCGGATAAAGACGGCGTGGAGAGTGAAACACAATTCATTTTTCAGAAAACGGATCCTGCAAGCAACAAATTAGCTGTTGCTTTCCCGCTGTTTGCAAGGGTTACGAAAATATCCTTTCAACCGAATGAAAAAGCAATCTTTGAGATCGGTTCATCTTTCTCTGATGTGCATGTACTCTGCGAGATTGAACGCAACGGAACCGTTATCCGAAAAGAATTCATTTCACTTAAAAATGAAACCAAAAGAATAGAACAACTGCTCACCGAAGAAGACCGCGGCGGATTAAGTGTACATTATATCTTTGTTCACAACAGCCGAGTATACGGAGGTACAGAAGACATCTTCATACCTTTCACAAACAAAGAGCTGGACATCCATTGGGAAACATTCCGCAGCAAACTGCTGCCGGGACAGGCAGAACAATGGAAATTGATCATCAAGAAAAGTAACGGAGAAAAAGCAGCCGCTGAATTTCTGGCTACCATGTATGACGCCTCTTTAGATGTTTTCATTAAACACAACTGGTTCATGAATCTGTATCAGTCTAATTACTCCAGACTAAGCTGGATGAATAACAACGAGGGCTTTGGCACAGAAGGTTTTGAAGTATGGAACAACCACCGATCTGAAAAATACATCTCACAGAAATATTACGATCATTTCAACTGGTTCGGTTATTCCTTCGGTTATTATTATGGCAGCTATGCCAATGGTGGATTAAGACAGAAAAAAATGGAATTATCACGCAGCTCTGTCGGTGCTGTGTCTGAGGAAGTAGTTGCTTTGGATATGGCAGCCGCTCCTGCGGCGTCCATGCAAACTGAAGGAACATTTAAGGAGTCAAGCTTTGCATTGAATGTAAACGCAAAGCCTTTTGGACAAGCATCCTCTTCTCCAAAAGAAGAGCAGACTGAACAGCCTGCCATCCGCAAGGATTTCCGTGAAACAGCATTCTTCTTCCCCGATCTGAAAACCGATGCAGAAGGAAATATTGTATTGAACTTTACCGTACCCGAAGCATTGACCCGCTGGAAGATGATGGGACTTGCGCATACCAAAGACCTGAGCTATGGCTTAACACAGCAGGAAGTAGTTACACAGAAAGAGCTTATGGTTGTACCTAATGCTCCGCGTTTCTTACGCGAAGGCGATCAGTTGGTATTATCTGCAAAAGTAACCAACCTGAGCGGAGGTCCGCTAACCGGCACTGTAACGCTGCAACTGTTTGATGCCGCTACCATGCAGCCGATTGATAAAGAGCTGGGGAATACAGAGCCATTAAAACCATTCGGCAATACAAACACTCCAAGCGAAGTTAAAAACTGGTCGATCAAAGTGCCGGGCAACTTCCAGGCAATTGTTTACCGCATTGTTGCAACAGCTGGTAAACACAGCGATGGGGAAGAAAATGTAATTCCTGTATTTCCAAACAGAATGCTGGTAACAGAAAGTATTCCAATGGTTGTAACAAAAGGCCAAACCAAAACATACAACCTGGAGAAACTTGCCAGCCACTCGTCCCCTACGTTGGTTAATCACAGACTCACATTAGAGCTTACTCCGAATCCTGTTTGGTATGCGGTACAAGCGTTACCTTATTTAGCGGAATATCCATACGAATGTGCGGAGCAGACATTCAGCCGCTATTATGCAAATTCGCTTGCAGGCTTTGTAGCCAATAGCAGTCCGGAGATTAAGCGTATGTTTGAGTTATGGAAGAATCTGGAGCCGGATGCTTTGCTTTCAAATCTTGAAAAAAATCAGGACTTGAAAATGCTGTTGCTGGAGCAAACACCATGGCTGCGTGCCGCAGAAAGTGAGACCGAACAAAAGAGACGCATCGGTTTGCTATTCGACCTGGCCCGCATGAACAGTGAGCTTGAACGTGCCATCGGCAAGCTTGAACAAATGCAGTTACCGAATGGGGCGTTCCCTTGGTTCACCGGTATGCGTGAAGATCGCTACATCACACAACATATCCTGATTGGTTTAGGACACCTGAAGCATTTAGGTGTACAACAGCGTCATGAAGGTGAAATTAACGACATCACACGTAAAGCACTTCAATACAGTGAGGAACGATTACTGAGAGACTATCAGGAATTATTGAGACGTGCAAAAGTTGATAAGCTGAAGCTTGAAGAAGTACGCCCGTCTTCCCTTGAAGTACACTACCTGTATGGAAGAAGCTTCTTTGAAACCAAAGCCGAAGGCGAACTTGCGACAGCTGTACAGTTTTACAAAAACCAATCGCGAAAATACTGGACAGAATATGCACTCTATGAACAGGCGTTGATCGGACTTACTGCTTATCGTGATGGTAACACACAGTTGTCTGAGCTGATGCACAAATCATTTAAAGAGCGTGCCATTGTAACAGAAGACAAAGGTATGTACTGGAAAACCAATCCAGGCTATTACTGGTACGAAGCACCGATCGAGCGCCAGGCAATGCTTGTCGAATTCTTTGCAGAAGCTGCAAAAGATAATGCCTCTGTAGACAAAATGCGTTTCTGGCTGCTGACACAAAAACAAACCACGCATTGGAAAACTACTAAAGCCACTACAGAAGCCTGCTACGCTTTATTACTGAATGGTACTTCATGGTTGGCTGTTGATAACACACTAAGTGTGGAGGTGGCACATAAGAAAGTAGACTTCCCGAAAAACGACATCAATCCTACCCTTACGAAAGTATGGGAAAAGAATGAGATCAAACCGGAAATGTCTAAGGTAACGTTGAGCAAACAAGGCGAAGGGGTTGCCTGGGGAGCTTTGCACTGGCAGTATTATGAAGATCTTGATAAAATCACGACACATAAAAACGACCAGATCCAATTAACCAAAGAACTGATGCTGGAAGTACAAACTCCGGGTGGTGCTGTGCTTACTCCTGTAACCGCGGCAACCAATCTGAAAGCCGGAGATCTGGTAAAAGTAAAACTGGTGATCCGTTCAGACCGCGACCTGGAATATGTACACGTGCAGGATATGCGTGCCGCTGGCTTCGAACCGTTGAATGTATTGTCTGGTGCTAAATGGAACAACAGTTTCGGTTACTATGAAAGCACACGCGATGCATCAACTGATTTCTTCATTGGTTTCCTGCCAAGAGGTACCTATGTATTTGAATATAGCTTACGCGTAAACAATGCCGGTAATTTCTCTAATGGAATCACCAACATTCAATGCATGTACGCACCAGAATTCAATGCGCACTCACAAGGTATACGGGTTGAGATCAAGTAATGAATTAGCATGATCTCTTTGCGAAATATTTGTATCCCTTGCGGTTAAAATGTTACTTCTTACTTAATCGCAAACAGTTCAAAGTATAATAAAAAAGAGGGGTGAAATCACTATGACTTCACCCCTCTTTTTTATTAATATATTCAATATTATTTCACACGCTCCACGTATTCACCGGTCTCCGTATTGATTCGGAGTTTGTCGCCAACCTCTACAAACAAAGGAACCTGAATATTGATACCACCTTCCACTTCTGCAGGTTTCAATGATTTCGAAGTTGAGTCGCCTTTGATACCGTTCTCTGTATACGTTACAACCAATTCAACATGTTTTGGAAGTAAGCCATCCAACGGCTGCTCGTCATCGTCAAAGCGGATCGATAGAATCATCTCTTCTTTAATGAATTTGATCGCATCACCAAAAGCTACTTTAGGAACAGAAATCTGTTCAAATGTTTCCTGGTTCATGCAAACCAATGAATCACCTTCTTCATACAGATACTGCATTTCAACAATTGTTACACGAACAATATCTACCTTTTCGCCGGATCTGAAACGCACTTCACTTTGCTTACCCGTTTTCACGTTGCGGCATTTTAATGAATAAATTGCATTGCCTTTTCCGGGCGTAATATGATCGTAACTTAATACAGTTAGTAATTCGCCATCCTGCTTGAAAAAACATCCTCTGGAGATATCTGATGTAGTTGCCATTTCTTAAGTGTTATATTTGTTTATTAATGCATTTGTTGTTAACCGTTACAGGCTGCCTGTATAGCCTTTCATAATACCCCTGGAAGAATTACGCACTGCCATAATAATTTCGTCGCGCTCTGGAGTAGCCTCCATCTCCGCCTCTATCATTTCTATAGCTTGGGTAGTGTTGTAGTTTTTTTGGTAAAGGAAACGGTAAATATTCTGTATTTCCGTAATTTTCTCTGGAGTAAAACCTCTCCTTCTTAAACC
>JAGKWN010000108.1 GCA_021151805.1 Cytophagaceae bacterium
TCCTTCCAATTTGGAAGGAAACCTTTTTAGTATATAGAATATTAACTACTGTGTTATAGCTTTATTAAGCGATGTGTTGAGGTCTGTTGATTGATTTTTACCTGTATGATATAAACCCCAGCGCTCAAGTCTGCGCCAATCGTAATGTCTTCATCCGATTGGTAGCTTAGGTTTTGAAGAGTAAGACCGCTAACATTAATTACTGAAATCTCTACAGTAGCCACCGATGGTGTTTTAACCTTTACAACACTAGATGAAGTAGATGGATTTGGATAAATGGAAATGGCTGACATTGCTGCTTCCCCATTAATATCAGTGGTGGTAGATATTGTTACATCTTTACTAACTGCTGCTCCTGAACCAAACTCATTCGTTTCCTGAACAGACACTGTTCCGCCGGTGCTGCCGAAAGATACAACGATGGTGTTGGTTCCTTGTCCGCTGACGATGCTGGCTCCTGCCGGAACCGACCATGTATACGTAGAACCGCTATTGTTTGAAACGGAATACGTTACATTCTGTTGATTGGCAGTTACTGTAGCCGGACCTGTAATGGCAGACGTGATCGGTAACAGGCAAGGGCTTGTTCCGATAGGAATAACTGTTACCGCCTGCGAACTAGATGCTCCGCTGCCGCATACATTCGTTGGTGCTACTTGTATGGTTCCGCCCTGTGTGCTGAATGTAACAGTGATGTTGTTTGTATTGTCTCCCTGCGTAATGCTTGCTGTGGCTGGTATTTCCCATGCATAACCGGTAGCATTTGCTACAGCAGCGATTGAGTAGGTGATGCCAGAGCTGTTCGCACAGGTAGATGCTGTACCGGTAATAGTTCCGGCAGCGCCAGGAGGTGTATTCAATGTTATCGTTTTGGTACTGCCTGTTGCAACGCCACAATTATTGGAAGGGATAACCTGAATGGTACCACTTGCAGAACCTAATGTAACCGTGATGGAATTTGTATTGTTGCCCCCGGTAATAATAGCTCCGGCAGGTAACGACCATGCGTAGTTACTAGCTGCAGCAATAACAGGAATTGAATAATTGATTCCTGTTGCACTTGCACATGGTGTGGCAGTGCCAGATATGCTACCTGCAGCAGCAGGAACAGTGTTTAAAGTAATGGAAGTTGAACTTGCTGTGCCGTTCCCGCAGATGTTTACAGGAGTTACCTGAATGGAGCCGCCGGTAGTTGCAAAAGAAACAGTGATTGAATTCGTATTCGTTCCGTTTGTAATGGATGCTCCTGTTGGTAATGTCCAAGTGTAGCTGGTTGCTGTAGCAATTGCCGGAATGGAGTAGGTGACACCGGTAGCGTTCACACAATTTGCTGCATTCCCTGTAATCGTTCCTGCAGCCGTAGGAACATTGTTTAAGATGATTGTTTTGGAGCTAGGTGCACTGTTGCCACAGCTGTTGCCAGGTGTAACCTGGATCGTACCGCCTGTCGTTGCAAAGGTAACTGTAATTGAATTAGTGTTTGACCCGTTTGTGATAGACGTGCCTGTCGGTAATATCCAATTGTAGCTTGTAGCTGTTGCAATTGCCGGTATAGAGTAAGTTACGCCGGTAGCATTCACACAATTTGTAGCATTGCCTGTAATGGTGCCGGCAGCTGCTGGTATGGTATTCAGCGTGACTGTTTTGGAACTTGGAGCACTGTTGCCACAGGTATTGCCTGGTGTAACCTGGATGGTACCGCCTGTAGTTGCAAACGTAACCGTGATAGAATTCGTATTTGCTCCGTTTGTAATAGAAGCACCTGTAGGTAACGTCCAATTGTAGTTTGCTGCCGTTGCAATTGCCGGAATCGAGTAGGTAACCCCGGTAGCGTTCTGACAGCTCGTAGCAATACCTGTTATCGTACCGGCAGCTGTCGGAATATCATTCAATGTAATTGTTTTGGAACTTGAAGTTGCATTACCACAGGTATTCGAAGGTGTAACCTGAATATCTCCGGCTATAGTGCCGAAGGTAACAGTAATAGCATTTGAATTTGTTCCTGCAGTAATGGTACTGCCGGTTGGTAGCGTCCAGTTGTAGCTGGTCGCCGTAGCGATAGCAGGAATGGAATAAGTAATTCCGGTTGCATTTTTACAGCTAGCTGAAACACCTGTGATTGTTCCTGGATCTGTTGGAATATCATTCAATGTAATTGTTTTTGAACTTGGGGTTGCATTACCACAGGTATTCGAAGGTGTAACCTGGATATCTCCGGCTGTAGTGCCGAAGGTAACAGTAATAGCATTTGAATTTGTTCCTGCAGTAATTGTACTGCCGGTTGGTAATGTCCAGTTGTAGTTGGTTGCCGTAGCAATTGCCGGGATGGAATAAGTAATTCCTGAGGCATTTTTACAGCTTGTTGCTACGCCTGTTATAGTGCCTGCAGCTGTTGGAACGGTATTGACAGTAATTGTTTTTGTACTTGCTGTTCCGTTTCCGCATGTATTAACCGGGGTCACCTGAATATCTCCGGCTGTAGTACCGAAGGTTACAGTAATAGCATTTGAATTTGTTCCTGCAGTAATTGTACTTCCGGTCGGTAGTGTCCAGTTGTAGCTTGTTGCAGTTGTAATAGTAGGAATGGAATACGTGACTCCGGTAGCATTTGAACAAACGTTTGAATTACCTGTGATTGTTCCGGCAGCTGTTGGTTTGGAGTTTACAGTAACAGGAAGTGTTGCTGCTGTTCCGTTACCACAGCTGTTGGCTGGAGTAACCTGAACCGTACCAGAGGCTGTACCGAATGTTACTGTGATGGAATTACTAAGGTCGCCGGCAGTAATTGATGCTCCGGAAGGAAGAACCCAAGTGTAGCTTGTGGCAGTTGCAAGTGCTGGAATTGAATATATAACTCCGCTTGTTGTTGCACAAACAGTATTGGAACCGGTTATAGTACCGGCAGTCGTAGGAACTGTGTTTACTACAATGGTTGATGTTTTGGTGAAATTGCCAGCCGGACCTGTTACTGTTAGTGTAATGGTTTTTGTTCCTGCTGTAGACCAGGAAACAGCATGTGGTCCTGCCGTTGTTGCAGTGGCGATTGATGCACCTGAACCAAAGTTCCAGGAGTAAGCAGTGATGTTGCCGGTAGAGGTATTGGTAATTGTAGCTGCAACACCTGAGCAAACAGATGCCGGAGCTGTGAAGTTTGCAGCTGTAACAATTGGCGGAGTTGTGTTGGCTACATCAATAGCAGATACAGCTAATAGGAACCATGCATCATGAGGAAGCCATTGTTCGATCCATCTCCAGTTCTGCCAATCACTTGAAGCGTATGGCATCCAGTCGATATTGTTTTCATCCAGATCTTTGGATGTAATACCGTTACAGATACCGCCGGTAACATTTGGTATGGCCGAACCTACAGGATAGTTCTGGTAGGTAGTTGTGCCGGCACCAGTCATCATACAAACATCAAATGGGTTTTTTCCCAATACCCAGTCGAGCTGAGCAATACCATACGTACTTAATGAATCTGTGCCAAGCATAAACTGTGTGTTCAATTTTCTGCCGGCCATGATTAATGCTGTTGACATGGAAGCTAGACGCGCATTTTCTCCTTGCCACCAGTATTCTGTTTCATTGCTGTGGGGAAGGAAGAAAGCCTTTCTCGCAGTCCCAAGCGTACCACTTGAATAAGGTTTTCCATATTCGCGCAGGTAATTGAATGGGTTGTTTACCTCTTTTGAAATACTCATGTACCAGGTAATGTTTTTATTAATCACCTGGGTAATGGAAGCATTTTTGGAAGCATCGATGTCCATATATTCCATAAGCGATACTAACGGCAAGCCTTCATCTGCAGCATGGAAGAATGGTCTGTTGCCTGCAACATCTGAGCGGAACCACCCTTGCGGATCAAGCATGCTGATGATCTTATCTGCATAGGCCGAAGCATCGGTAAGGTAGGCAGCATTGTTGGTTGCTTTATAAAGCTCTACAGTTGCCAATAATCCGCAATAGAAATCAATAATGTTTTCCGTATGGTCATTACAGTACTCCAGGTTTTTGGTCGCATAACCTGTCCCCGGAGCTTTCAGATTATTGTATAAGCGGATAGCGCCATTCAGATATTGTGTCTTTGTACTATCACCATTCAGGTTCATTCTGTATGCTCTGGAAAGGGCTGCGATAGCCATTCCTGCACCTTCACGCATAGCGGCCTGGTAATTGGCCGTTCGCGCTCCGTCGTTGCCTGTGCCTGGTTGACCCCATTCACATATTTCTCTGGAAGAAGGATTGTTTCCCCAGTCATCAAAAATTGCCAGGTATAAATAATTTTGCTGCTTGTCAATATTTCTAAGTAAATAATCTGCCCCCCATTTAGATTCATTCAACAAGTCTGTTGATTTGGCTGTGAATGAAGCTGTAGACATTTCATAGGATTTTAAAAGAGACCACACAACAAAAGGAATCTGCTGCGGGTTGAAATAGTTTGCATAGGAAAGGTGCGACATGTGTTTGCCTGGATCTCCGGTGGCATCTCGCCAGCCTCCGTAAACGTTTACTTGGTCGTTACGTGTGCCGTAAAAGGAAAGTGTTTTATCTGCATTATTGGTTGAACGCATGCCTTTGAAAAAATCTACAACAGGGAAGGCTGTTTTTGAAAACAAAATATTCTGCCCGATTTCAAATGAATAAGAAACTTTTGTACCTACACGAATTTTGTATATACCTGCCGTTTGGAAATTACTGAAGTTAAGTTCCCAGAAGTATCTGTTTGTCCAGCCTGTAACTGCTCCTTTGGAAACAATGTTGCCCGTATATACTACAGCGTTTGTTGATGAAAGGATATCAAATGTAGTTGCTGCAAGACTATTGGCGCTATGTGTGAAAATGGCTGTTTTTGTGCCATTCAATTCATAACCAACCTGGTTTAAAACAATATTGCCAGGTGTGCTAACAATAGCGTCGCCCACAGTTACATCATCAAATGTTACGGCACTGCTGTACGATGTTCCACCCGCATTGAAGAAAAAAACTATTTTTGAAATTTTAGTCTTATCTACTGTTGTGCCTCCTGAAGTGGTAAATTTATTTGTAAAGTCAAGTGTAAGAATGGTAAGGGAACTATTGATAGCTACTGCCTTGGTTACCGGCGTAGCGTTTGTTGCTTTCCCTGTATTATCCACTAGGTCTACACGTAAATTAAACGCAGCGCTGTTTTTAATTTTTAATGATACGGTTGGATTAGCGCTAATGTCAACAGCGTTAAAACTATATTCAAAGTTTTCCCAGCCCGGACCTACAGCCGAAGGTGTGACAACCAACTGTCCGCCGGTTTCATTGAATGCAAATTTTCCTGTCGGCACACTTTTCCAGTTTGGATCAAGTGTGTTGTCATTAAAATTTTCCAGCATTCCTGTTTGTGCATAAACTGCGAACGTACACAGCAAGATTGAAAGGAGGGAGTATAATACTTTTTTCATTTAATGGGGAATTATTGAAAGTATAAATATACGACAAAAAAATTGGATTATTTAGTGCTGAGTTTTAAATTCAACAGAATAAGCATAAAAAAAGGTTTTCGTAGAACGAAAACCTTTTTTTATTAAATATCGGGTATATTTTACTTTGCTAATTTTACCGCTACGGCATTTGGTCCTTTAGGACCCATTTCAATTTCAAAAGTTACTTTGTTGTTCTCTTTGATAGCGTCAACCAGGCCATTTACGTGCACAAAGATGCTTTCCTGCGTGTCTGAATCTTTGATAAATCCATATCCTTTAGACTCATTAAAAAATGTTACAATACCTTTGCGTACAGTGTCCATGATAGGAGAGGCGGTGTGTTTGGGTATTGCAATTTGAATATCTTCTTCTTTGATCTCAATTTTTTTCGCTGGATCAGGAGGAGTTGAAGTGATGTTACCGTATTCATCTACGTAAGCCAGCATGTCTTCAAAGTTATTGGATGCGTTTGCTTTACGCTCTTCCTTACGCTGTTCTTTATCCTGTTTCTTCTTCGCTTTTTTCTTCTCAGCTTCTTTCTTGTTCCAGGTATCCTGTGATTTACTCATAATGCAGTGTTTTTCTTGTAGGTCAAATAGGAATTGTAATTGTGGGTATAATTTGAATTGGAAGAAAGAACACCACCACTTCTGATTATATCATTAATTCACTGCAATGTACGATAAATTCGTTTAATTTTTAAATGAATTTATCGTTAGTATTGAAGGAAATATAAATGTGCAGCAATAGTATTTTCTAAAGATTTTCCGAAATTATCGGGGGCTGGTTAATTGCTTTTTAAGCAAATGATATAATCAGAATCTGTTCCTTCAATCAGATCCGTTACCTGGAGGCCGGCTTTCTCTGCATAGTCAGACAATAAATCTGATGATATATATAGCCATGGAAACCAATCCCCTGTTTGATCCTTGTAACTCATACGATATTGCATTTCACCATAGTAGCTGCCGTTTAAATCAATATTTACCGAACCGTCTTCTTCTTCAAACATGTAGAGGATATCGGCTGATTCGCCTATGATCATGCCACCCGGTTTAAGCAACGATTTACATTGCTTTAAAAATTCATCCAGATGGTCAAGTGTGCCGGCAATGCCAAATCCATTCATTAATAAGAGGATGGTATCAAATTTTTCCGTGTCGGTATAAGTGAAAAAATCATGGTGAACAACCTGCATGACACCTCGCTTTTTCATGGCATCACAACACTTCTCCGAAAGATCAAGGGCTACAACATCTTTATTCAGTTGCTGTAACGCTAGTGTATGTATGCCAGAACCCGCACCTACATCCAGAATCCTTCCCTGTGCTAAAGACAATGCACGTTGTTCTTTTACCGGCATCCATTCAAAAGAACGGAAAAGATATTCAACAGGAATTTCTTCGTTCTCAAAAAGATTTGACTCTACTTCAATAAAGGAACTGTGTGTGTGTGAAAGATAATCGGAAACTGCTGTGCCTAAAGGATCTGCCATAAAATATCTTAGTAATAATAAATTAGAATGAGATTGCTAATAAGGTTGTAAATAAATAATTTTCATTGCTGGCCTTATCCTGCAAGGTAAATATTTTGTCTTTGCTTTGGAATGTTCTTGATTCAATTCTCCATATCGCATGTTCATTGATTCGTACATCTGCATTTAAGGAATAACCGGCTGTTTGAAAACCGTTAGGTGTATGTGTAGCGATTATCACATTGTTCCTGTCGCTGTAATATTCTGTACGGGCGGCCAGGGAAATTTTAGAAGATAATTTATATTGCAGCAGCAAATAAGGAGTATACCATACATGGTATTGACTGCTTCCTGTTTGTTTTTGTTCCCATCCAATATCAAATCCTCCCAATAATCCCCACCGGTCGCTGAATGCAAATGATCCGTAGAGATTATGGAAGTATCTCATTTGTTTCACTGTATCCGGTTTGTCATTTCCTATGAATGAACTACTGTTAATTTTAATTTTTGTATCAGGCGAATAAGTAAGCTGATGCCCGCAGGCAAATGTATTGTTTCCATCCGGACGTTGAATATGTTGCCATCCGTTTAAAATCAATCCGCTTACAAACCATTTTGAATTATCAGTTGTGTAAGAGATTTTGGCACCTGCTTCGTAATATGGAGAATTGTCTGCCGCCATGCTGCGCGTTAGGTTCCAGCAATCTTTACCAATAGCACTTTCTGCGCCGATATGGGAGTCAAATACGCCTGCATCAACCCAAAGATTTTTTTTCTTAAGAATTTTTACTCCTGCATTGGCCTGATATATCATTTTTAATACACCAGGTTCAGTGGCCAGATTTGTATTGGCATACGTACCGGTCATAAGAGCAAGATTGGCACGAACAGATTCTGTTTCATACGCAGCTTTTATATAGCCGATATTAATATTTATTTCATTGTGTCTGTTGTATGCAACATTAAATGCCGGACGGATGTGATCGGCAGGTTTACTCATATCGTAACAATAATAAACTTCCAGATATCCGCTTAGTTGTAGTGATTTTTTAATAGTGTCTTGTTGTGCATTCAGATTGTATGAAATGCTTATCAGAAGAAAAAGTATGCGAACTTTGCGAGGGAATAATTTTAACATTTTTCAGACGCTGATTTTTTCAACAAATATCGTTGGTAGAAGATGCAATATATAGTATTTAGTCCATGAATGTAATGGTAAAGGTTGTGCCTTTGCCCACTTCACTTTCAAGGGTTATGTTCCCGCCCAGATTTTTTATATGTGTATATACTAAATACAAACCAATACCATTGCTGTCTGAATGGGCATGGAATTTTTGATGGAGTCCAAAAATTTTATTTTTTATTTTTTCAAGGTTGAAACCTTGTCCGTTATCGGAAATCAATAATTGTTTTTCTCCGTTTAATATTTGAGTGCGGAGCACAAGGTGCGGAGTTGTACCAACATTCACGTATTTAATAGCATTGGTTATAAGATTCAATAAGATACTATCCAGATAAGCTTTATTGAATGGAATTTTATCAAAAGCAGAAAAATCGCTTTCTATAAAACTATTGGTATCAACGATCATGTTATGGATCGATTGGGTTACGCGTTCTAAAGCAGCGGAAATGCTTACTGTTTCGATTGATAGATTCAAAATACTATCCTGAGTTAGTTTGGTTATGTAAGAGTCTACCGTTAATTTTAATTGTATGCCTGAATTTTTTAGAAGATCAATTAATTCAATCGTTGAGCTGTCGTTGATTTTGGATTTATCAATAAAGTTGAGAAGGGAAAGAAGATTGTTTATTGGTGGGCGCAGATCGTGTGAAATAGTAAAAGTTAAATTTTTGAAGTTCTTATTCATTTCAGTTAAGCTAGATACAAGCAAGTTTCTGTCTTCTTCTTTGTTTTTTAAGTGTGTGACATTTTTTGCGATTGCATACACCAGTTGCTCACTTTGGTAAGGCATTGAGGTCCACGATAGCCAGACAATATCACCGTTTTTAGTGATGTATCTGTTTTCAAAATTTAATAAAGGTTTATTTTTATGAATATTCTGCCTGTGTTCAGAAGTGATCATTCGATCTTCCGGGTGAATGAATTCATTGATTGGCCTGGAATAAAGTTCTTCTTCAGAATAGCCTAGTGTTTTTAATACAGCGGGGTTAACTTTTTTTAAATAGCCGTCATAGCCAGCAATGAAATGCAGATCCAAAGATAATTCAAAGAATAAATCTGTATTATAAGAATCTGGTAGCGGCATTGAATTTTTTTTTAGGGAAGCAGGAATTGAAATAGCTGTAATCTGAATGAATCAGAATTCAAAACTATTTTTTGTGGCTTGCAATATGATTATTCAGTAAGTTTTTCAAATCCTGTAGATAATCTGAAAAGACTTTTGTACTCATGGTAGGGTGAGCAACTATTGGAATGGTGATGGGATTTTCGTCAAGATACTGATACAATTCAGGATAATCTTTTTCGATTTTATAAGTAATATCAGTTATTTCTTTGAGTAATTCCTGTGTCTTTTTCATAGATAGCTGGTTTTTGATTCAATCAAGATAAATCAATTTTTAAGTATCTACAAATCTTAATTAAAATACTTTCAGGTAGTTAAGTGTAAATGACAGGCAAGTAAAAAGGAAAAGCCTGCTGGAACGCAGGCCTACAGGGATTAATCGGGTAATGAGGTAGTCTGGGCAATTTTATCTGTAGATGTTAATTGTTTTTCATCATAATAAAATACCTGACCGTTTTCAACCAGATGTTTAAAGTCTTTACGAAGTTTTTTTGATTGGCTTTTAGTAATGCCACCTTTGATATTATACTCAACTTTATTTTTTCGGTCTGAGAAAGTTATAAATTCTATGTTTCCATCACGATCACTGATAACTTTAAAGGTCTCTATTGCTTTACCTTGTTTGTTGCAGGCAATCACCGTTTGTGTTTTTTCTAACGGATTAACAAGAATTGCTTTACTTATGTTGTTGTTATATTCAAGTACATGCAGCAAGGAATCCAGTTGATTGCGGGTGATTGTATTACAGGTTGAATAGGTAGAAGAAGCAACACATTGCACATTATTCTTTTTCATGCAGGTGTTTACCTGACTTAGATCATCAAATTTACTGAAGCCTAAAGTGTCTGTTGAATGCACTGCTGAACCAGAACATTGTTTTTCATTTGCTGTAGTTTCAGATCGTATGCAGCTGTTTGTCATGAAATCAATCACAACAGCTAATAGTAGAAGCATACATGTTTTATGAGAGAATTTCATAGTTGCAGAATTTATACTAAATGAGATGTATAATTACAGACATAGGGAAATAACATATATAGTGTTCCATGCTATTAATGTTATTGACGTGTATGCTACCAGGTGCCACAGAATTGAATAAGCCTTTTTCAATGCCGGGCTGATTTCTTTTTTTAGTACAGGTGGTTTCATACGTGTACATGATTAGAGTTTCTTTATCTGAATCCTGTGGTCTATTAAAATATTTCATCGCCCTGGTTTTCCTCCAGATCATTGTGATTATCTCCGCCTAGGCTGTAATAATTATTTTCCTCATCTTCATTACCGATAGCTTCCTGCTCATCATCCATTTCAGCACCTGGCACATCAAGCGCTGTATTGCCGTATTCATCGTCGGAAACTGGTAATACAGATTTCTTTTTCTTCGCTGAGATTTCTGGATCCGCTTCATCAATGCGATCGTACTTGTTGTATATATCATCACGTGCCGGATATTTTGGATAACCGGGAAATTTTTCATCAACAATTTCGTCGGGTTTTTCAGAAGTTTTTTTCTTGGTTTTCATGGCTGGTAATCTTTTGTTGAATCAAATTTCCTATAAATTTTCCCCACTAGCTTTGCAGTATTTTAAAAATAGATTACATCATTTACACCATAAGAAAAAAGCTGCATTGTGCGTAAACAATGCAGCTTTTTAATGCTAAAAAGGAATAATGAATACTATGGGTTTGCGCAATTCGTATTGTAATAGGTTATTATTGCTTCAATGTCGCTACGGTGATATGTTTTGTCTTCAATCTTTTTTACCAGATCCGGGCATTCTTTTAAGAATACAGGCATGTCATGATTGAAATTTATTTTCCCATAACGCACTAAATCATTATTGCCTTTTTGTAAAACATATTTGCTGTAGGTAGAACTTGTTGTCATTGGCGCACTATTTGGACCGCCGCCAGTTGTCATTGTTTGTCTTATATAGTAACTGAATAATTTTATTTTTCCATCAATTTCCAATTTGAGAAATATTTTACTTTCTCCATCACTATTAGGGGATAGGTTGTCAAATTTAGACTGCATTCTGTAGAGTTGATTGTTGTGCGTAAACTGAATTTCTTTAGCCTGGTTCGGATATAGTTTACATTTATTTCCTGCCGCATCAATATATTTTATTTTATACTGAAGATTTACAAAGGTGGGCTCAGATGCAAGATTCATTGGAATGTTAAATGTTACCTGTGTAGTGTCGGTCTTTGTAATGATAATTCCTTTTACTTCTGCGGAATGTATGTTTGAGATTGTTATGAAAAACAGAATGATAAGGCCGGATAATTTTTTCATAAAAGACGTTTGTAAATGTATTTCGATTAAATATAAAATATATTCTTTTAAGGACAATGAGTTAAATAATTTGTGAGGGAAGATTGTTAACTGGATTGTGATCAAAGCTGAAGAAGCAAGTCCTCGGTAAAATGTTCAAGGTTATCACTTTGAAATTCACAATAAGCAGAAAAAGCCCACATGGCAGTTTTGAGCTATTGTACTTGTACAGGTTGAAAAATGTATAATAAACACTAAATTTATATGTTTGTTTGTATTAATTATTGTGTTTGGTACTATGCTATTAGCTATTTCTGTTACGCAGCTTATCAGCCTTGCTTTAATTCTGATTCTGTTTCTGTTGGGTTTTAAAATCATGGAAACCTCCTGGTCTTATAAGATCAGCAAACCTTATAAGTGGGAAGATGCTGTTAAAGAAGGAAAGATCTCTAAAAGCCTTCTTAAAATTGAACGTACCTATAGAGATAAGGTCCGGTTTTATAATTTTTGGTTTCAGGTAGAGCGGTTGAAGAGATTAAAAGTGTCTGGTGCATTTGCCGAACTTGGCGTATATAAAGGGGAGACAGCTTTGATGCTGCATGAAATGGATCCGACCCGAAAGCTGCATTTATTTGACACGTTTGAAGGCTTTAATTTGAAAGACCTGGATATTGAAAAAAATAAAGATGAACGTTATACCACGAGCAATTTTTCTGATACAAACATCGAATCTGTAAAGACACTATTCAAAGATACTTCAGGGGTTTTATTTTATCCAGGGTACTTTCCTGACACAACAAAATCATTAACAGAGAAAACGTTTGCGTTGGTAAATATTGACGCCGATTTGTATTTACCAACGATTGAAGCGTTAAAGTTTTTTTATCCAAAAATATCACCCGGTGGTGTACTGATTATTCACGATTACAATCACACCTGGGACGGCATTAGAAAAGCGATTGATGAGTTTGTCGTCGGCATCCCAGAGTCTATTGTAGAAGTACAGGATTGGCAGGGAAGTGTAATGATTATTAAAAATCAAAAATAAGTTATTTTACTTATCCTCTTTAAGTAAGAACTACAAGAGGATAGGTAATTGTTATTTTATCCCACAATTGTTGTTATAATAGTTAACTATTTTTTCTATATCTGTTTTTAAATAAACCTTGTCTTCAATCATTTTAACAACCGCAGGACAGTTGTTAAGAAAGATAGGGATGTCTTTTTCGGAATTCATATCCCGATAATAAAGCATTGTGCCACCGTTCATTTGCAGGATACTAGTACCTGTTTTGGAAGTTGTGTCATGGGCCTGCTGCCAGGAGAACCACTGTATATAGTAGTAGAAGAGTTTGTGTAATATTTGAATAATTTAAGCGGCCTGTCGATCAGGAGATTCAGAAATATTTTAGTTTTTCCATCTGAAGCTGCAGAAAAAGTGTCAATCAGGGAAACCATTCTAATGAGCTGGCCTTTGTGTTCAAAACGAAATTCGTTTGCATCTCCCGGATTGATTCTACATTCATTATTCAGACTGTCAAGATATCTTATTCCATCCTGCATGGTAATGTAATTAGGATCTGTAACAGGAATGATTAAAGTAACATGTAATGTGTCTATATTCCGTATGATCATTCCCTTAGGGTTGGGAGCCGCAGATAATGATAATGAAAAAAATGAAAGCAGAATGTAAAGAATGTATTGTTTTTTCATAAAGTAAAAGTTGTTCGATCAGATTAAAACAGGTATAAACTTTTTAAAGGTACGAATTGAAAAGGATTAACTTATACGCACACATACCCAAGTAGCTTCCAACAAAGGCTCATCATTGAGGTAAGCTATGCCAGACTGTTTAACAAGTTTTTCACTTAGACAGATATTTTTAATGATATACTTAATGGGTTGATTAAATTCAGCTCCTTTTAAAAATACTGCTGATTCAATGCTGGCTAAACCAAAGAGGCCATTTGTGTTATTTAATAATCTCATTCCTGCACCGCCGCATTGCGCCATGGACTCAATTAATATAGTACCTGGGATGAAAGCGTGATCAGGGAAGCTGCCTTTGAGTTAGATACATTCTTCTCCAAAAGTTTTAATACCTATAATTTCTTCTTCTGATACAGAAACTATTTCATCAACAAATAAAAACGGACTTCTGTGGGGTAACAGTTTTTCAATCGTTTCTTTATTCGTATACATATAATATTTTAT
>JAGKWN010000109.1 GCA_021151805.1 Cytophagaceae bacterium
AGGATAAGAGCTGTTCGGTATTTGCAATGCCGAACCCATATAACCCGGATTTGTAATCCGGTTTCACCATGGCCTGTGACACACAGGCCATCAGCTGTTCGGCATCCACATCACCATTTAATATTTTCCTTATTCAGGAACGAAGCAATACCGCGTTTGCAGTCTTCTGAATTTCTTGCCTGCGCATTCATTTGTGCGGCATATTCAAGTGCTTTATCCAACGGCAAATCCTGGATCTTAGCCAGCATCTCTTTGGTAAGCTTCATCGACATGGATGAGTTATGGATGATCAGGTGTTCGGCAAATTCCTTTACGGTCTCTGCCAGTTCGCTTTCGTCCGAATCAACAATTGAATGAATGATACCGAAGTTTAGCGCGTCCTGGGCTTTAACCACGTTGCCACTTAACAGCATATGTCGTGCATTGGATTCGCCGATCTTGCGCACAAGAAACGTCATGACGATAGCAGGAATAAAACCGATCCGTGATTCCGTATATCCAAAACTTGCTTCCGGCACGCTGAATGCAAAGTCGCACACGCTTACCAGTCCGCAGCCTCCTGCCAGCGCATGGCCATTCACCTGGGCGATCACAACTTTATCCAGCGTGTAGATCAGTTTATATAATTCCATCAGGTGGGTGGAATCTACCAGGTTTTCTTCATACGTATTGTTCTGTAGTTGCTGCAGATAATCCAGATCTGCACCGGCACAAAATACACCCCCTTCGGCTTTCAGTACAATTACTTTAACAGTATCATCGGCAGAGAAAGCTTTGAAACTTTCTTTCAGTTCAGAAACGAATTGAAAATTAAGCGCGTTTCTTTTTTCAGGCCTGTTCAGGGTAATGTAGCCGATACGGTTATCAATGTGGGTCTGTACAAATTCCATATGAGTATCTAAAAGTATGATTAAAGATAAACAGAAATTGTTAAATCACTTTATCGGGGTAATGTTTTTTACCTGTAAAAGCTGGTGTTTTTTAGGTTTTAAATAGGTGCTGTCTGCTTTTTTATAGGAGAACACCGTTGCGATAGAATCGTTTATGGCAGTACAGTTCTTTTTACAGATCCAGGCATAGGTGGTAGTATGATCTGCATGCATAAGTATGCCGGAACTATGCTCCGGCAGCTGAGTAGAGGAAAGGGTTGTGATATTGTAATGCATTTTAAGCCGTGCTTCGTCAAAGGCAGAGAACGGTTTCTGGTTCAGTACAGCAGCGTCAAGTCCGCTCAGGGCAACCAGGGCCGAACGCTTGGAATTGCAGATGAAGAACGTACTGCTTTTTTGTTCTGCCTGTATTTCAGCATACACCCGAAAACTGCTCCAGCACAGGCAAAGCAGCGTACCTGTCAAAACAATTTTCCTGGAAAGTACAAACGGATATTGTATGTAATAAGCAATGAGCGCAGCTACAAACACGGCTTCCATGGCAGAGAAGGCAAGCGGATGAATCATGCTGTACGGCAGGGTTGCAATAAGATCTGCACAGGACGCGAATAGTTCCACGAGCCATTCGGTTATGCTGAAAAGCCAGGGTATATCACCAATGCCCACGATAAAGATGCTGAACATGCTGGCAAATAAAGCGATGGTGGAAAGCGGGATCAACAATAAGTTGGCCGGAATAAAATATACCGGGAAAGAATGGAAGTGGTAAAGAATAATGGGTAGAGTGGTAACCTGCGCGCATACCGTGATGGATACCGCATCGAACAGATAGCGGTATATGTTATTCGTGATGCTGAATAAACCTGCAACAAAGCGATGCAGTGTAAGTATGCCAAGCACGGCAAACACAGAAAGCTGGAAGCCCAGGTTCCACAGCTGGTATGGACAAAACCACAAGATCAGCACGATGCTCGTGCCGAGTGTATTCAGTCCGCTGCCTTTTTTCCGGAAAGCATAAGCAATCGCAAACATGCTGCACATAACAGACGAACGAAGTACTGATGCAGAACAGCCGCTAAGCAGCGTGAAATAAAAAAGTACAAACAAGGCTATTCCCAGAAAGATAAAGCGATGCTTTTGTGACCGGCCGAGTGGGAGAAACAACAGGAAGATCGCTTCATAGATGAGGGCTGTGTGCATACCTGATACGGCCAGCAAATGTGAGACACCGCTCTTTAAGAAATCATCTTTGGTTTCGCGGTCAAGGTTTTCTTTATACCCCAGCAGCAGACTTTCAGCAAGACCTCTTGCTGCGGAAGATTTAAAAACAATAGCCGTTGATTTTTTGAATTGCGTGCGACTCGCTGCAATCCTGTGATAGAAGGCTGCGGTGATACTTGAATCCGCTTGTTTGTTTATGGTGCAAAGTTTCAGCTGATGTGTAATGCCGTTGCCGAATAAAAAAGTTTTATAATCGAACTCAAAGGGCAGGGCAGGAGCTTCAATTACTTCAGCCTGTTTGTTGGTCATGAATACATCGCCGTACTGAAGATCAAGCGAAGTGTCTTTGCATTGGACAAGATACGTTTCTCTATCCAGCCAACGACCTTCAGTAAGCTCCGTGGCTTCAAACTGGATCTGGTAGGGTTGGCGTTGCGGAAAAGAAGTAATGCGAAGTGTTTTTACGCCATTCAGATTTTCTCTGTCCTGCCAGCCCTCTATGCGCAGGATGCCGATTGCCAGCAGCATGATCGCCATGCCGGAGAATATATGCATACGATAGTTGATGCTTCCAGTGCGCATCTGGTAAACGATATAGAAGCATGCAGCGATACATGTAGTATATCCGATCCAGGTTGGTACTGAAAGATAATAACCGATGCTGATGCCGATAGCAAGTAAAAATGCATACCGCAACATCGGAATGTTTTTCCGAGAAATTTCCCCCATAGCTGATTATAAAAATAGTATTCTATTATAAAATTGTAAAATCGTAAACCCACCATGGTCTGTGGCACACAGACCATCACGAAGCTCTTCGAAGCTCTTCGGAATTTGTAATTCCGAAGCCAGATAAAAAGGGATTTATAATCCCTTAAATATTTCCAACTCACCGTGTTCTGTGGCACAGGCCACGGTGAAGTGTCCTGTGTGCCACAGGCCACGGTGAAGATACCGAGCTCTTCCGGATTTGTAATCCGGAAGCCAGATAAAAGGGATTTACAATCCCTCCTTCACCATGCTCTGTGGCTCCGCCGAGGCTTCACCAGTGTTCTGTGTGCCACAGACCACGGTAAAAAGCCCATCTGTCTATTGCTTCACAATCCGCTTAACAACTTTTTCATCACCATCAGACACCAATATAAAATATACGCCGCTGGCTAAAAAAGAAAGATCCAGCACTTTGTTGGTACTGTAAATATTCTGGTCGTGTGCCTGGTGTACAGACTGACCCAGTGTATTGTACACCATGTAGTCAACGTTTTTGGAGCCGGAAAATATTGTCTGCACAGTCAGCTGTCCGCTTGTAGGGCTGGGATATACAGTAACGTCGAGCGTGTTTGAAATAAATCCGAAGTTTATGTTATCCAGGTAGAAAGTATTAATGCCTTTTGAATACGAAACGAATTTAACACGTAAGGCAGGACTGTTTACATAGTTTCCCAGGTTCAATACAGTCGTTATCCATTCATTCGCTGCAGGTATGAAATCTGCGCGCGGGTTTTGTGTGCTGCTGAAATCGCTGCCGTAAAATGTTTTCAGTTCTGCCCAGCTGTTGTCGCAGCCGGTAGAGACATACACGACGATGCTGTCTGTGTTGCCGTTTAACGTCAGAGGGCTATATGCCCAGTCGAACCGTAAGACAGGTGTATGCGTATTTTGAATCTTGATGAATGGAGATACCATGCTGAACATATACTTATGTGTTGCAGGATCGGACATCATATAAATACTGTCATTGGTAACAGCCGTGCTATAGCTTCCCTCTCCATAGCCGCTGTAAGAACTGAGCTCAAAGCCCGGCGTGAAGGTGCTGGAACTGTTTGGATTTAATAAGATCCAGCCGCCGCTGTTTAAATCACCGTCTTCAAAATCTTTCACAAGAGGAAGTTTTTTTAACGCAGGTATGCTGCAGCAGCCAAGGGAATTCAGTAAGGCCGCGCGGCGCGTGCTCAGTTCAATGGAAGAGCGCATCCGTGTTTTCTGGTCTTCTGTAAATAAGTTCATGCAGGCATCATCCGAATATTCCATGTAGTTCTGGATCATACGGGCTGGCGTGCATACTACCGCGCCTGTTCCTGTAGGCACCATGCTGCAGGTAGGATATCTGCTGTAGAAGTGATTGCCGCAGGTAGGAGTATCATCACAATAATCAGTCATCGAGCAATCACCGCTATCGTACGTAGGGCCCCAGGGATGGAACAAACCAAACCAATGACCCACTTCATGCGTTGCTGTTCTTCCCAGGTTGTATTCAGTCAATAATGTGCCGGTCGTACCAAATGCCTTGTAATGTATAACAACACCATCCGTTTCTGCAGCGCCGTCAGACGGACTTAAGCCGGGGATACTGGCAGCACCGGGCGACTGGGCTACGCCAAGTGTGCCTCCGCTCAGATTACATACCCAGATATTCAGGTATTGGTCGCTTGGCCAATAGGAAATACTGCTTAGCAGATCTACATCACCTAATGCATTATAGCTTGATTGGTTGTAATAGTTACGCGTGATGCCTGAAGTTGCCATTCCATTTGGATCAACATTGGCCAGGCAGAACTGCAGTTTAACATTTGCCGCAACAGACTTGAACATCGCCGGCGTATTGGCGGTGTCTGCATTCAGGCGCTTGTAATCGTTATTGAGTACGGTCAGTTGCGAGAAAATCTGCGCATCGCTGATGTTGGGATTATTATTGCCTCCAATAGTACCGGCAGTATTGTTGTGAATGATATGGATCACAACAGGTATTTTTATAATGGTATCTCCGAAGGTAGAAGTTCTTAACGATCCCTGGCGCTGGTGTGCCGTCAATCGTTGTTCAAACGCCTGGATCTGTTTGTATGCTTCCGGTTTCGTTGCTTTTAAATGATCCATATAGGCTGCAGAGCCGCAACGGTCACCGGTTTGCGCGATGCTTATACCGCATGTGTAAAAAAAAGCAGAAAAAATGAGTAACTGTTTTATCATTCGTTTTTAAGTTGTTCTTTTTCGTAAGCTTCCAGAATGCGCTCCACCAGCTTGTGGCGCATCACATCCTTTTTGTCCAGTTCAATCTGGGCAATACCCGGTATGTTCTTTAAAATCGTTGTAGCCTCCACCAGGCCCGATTTCTGGTTGCGCGGCAAATCAATCTGCGAGCGGTCTCCGGTTACCACCATCTTGCAGTTGTTGCCCATACGCGTCAGGAACATTTTGATCTGCATGGCCGTTGTGTTCTGCGCTTCATCCAGCAGGATAAATGCACCATGCAACGTGCGCCCCCGCATATAGGCTAACGGCGCAATTTCAATAACGTTGTTCTCGTAATAATATTTTAATTTCTCTGCCGGAATCATGTCTTCCAGCGCATCGTAAATCGGACGTAAATACGGGTCGATCTTCTCTTTCAGGTCGCCCGGCAGGAAGCCCAGGCTTTCACCCGCTTCAACCGCGGGGCGCGTAATGATGATCTTCTTAACCTCTTTGTTTTTAAGCGCCTTCACAGCCAGCGCCACCGAGATATACGTCTTGCCCGTACCGGCCGGACCGATCACAAACATCAGGTCATTCTCGCGGATGCCTTTTACGATCTTCTGCTGGTTCAGCGTACGAGCCTTGATGATGATGCCTTTGTTGCCGTGCAGGATCACGTCGTCATCTGCAGCAGCATTGCCGTCGGCAGGAGCCGTGCCGTCCTGCGTGGCGATCTCCTCCGGACTTAGAATCGAGCGGATGTATTTTTCATCCAGGTAGCCGTAGCGGTGGAAATAGATCTGCAGTGTATCGATCACGTCAGAGATGCGCTGCACCTCCAGCATGCTGCCGATGATCTTGATTTCGTTGCCGCGGCTGATGATCTTCGACTTCGGGAAAGCCGTAATAACTTCGTTGATGTTTTTGTTATGGACACCCATGAATTCTGCTACAGGCAGGTCTTCAAGGCTGATTATTTTTTCTACGATCAATGCAATCAGTATTTATTGTTAAAATAACACGATAAAAAAGCTTACATTTACTTTACGAATAAACCGTAAGCGCTTCTAACAAATATACTAAAAAGACGAGTCTGGTTCATCATGGCTATTATTACTTTTATGTCCGATTTTGGCTGGCGGGATCCCTACGTGGCATCCATCAAGGCAAAAATTTTATCGGTCAATCATACCATGCAGGTCATTGACATTACGCACGAGATCGAGCATTTCAACATTCCCCATGCGGCCTATGTAATGCGCAACATCTTCCGTGATTTTCCCAAGGGCAGCGTGCACCTGGTATGCGTCAATACACCCATTTCCCGCAAGGAAAAACTCGTGGCCATCAAGCTTGAAGAACATTATTTTGTAGGCATCGACAACGGCTTCTTTTCCCTGCTAAGCGACAAGCAGCCCACCGTGATGGTGGAGCTGCGCAAAGACGATAAATATTCACCCCTGTTTCCGGAACGCAGTACCCTGGCCACCATGGCTGTGGCCTTAGCGAGCGGCAGTTCCATTTACAACCTCGGCGTGGAGCTGAAGAGCCTCGGCACCATGATGCTGCCGCAGGTAAAAGTAACGAAGAGCCAGATCTGGGGCCGCGTCATCCATGTGGATCATTATGGCAACCTCATCACCAACATCACCCGCGAGATGTTTGATAAAGTGCACGAAGCCCGGCCGTATTCGGTCCTGTTTTCACGCGAGCAGCTCGAAACCATTTCAACCGCCTATAATTCAGTGGAAAGCGGGGAGTGCGTAGCGGTATTTAACAGCAGCGGCAACCTCGAGATCGCCATTTGCCACGGCAACGCCTCCGAACTCCTCGGCCTGCAGTACGACAGCCAGGTGCAGATCAAATTTGCGGAGAGCTTCTAGTAGCTAGGTACTAGTTACTAGACTGAGGATTTTTTTATATACTTTGGTCTAGTGACTGCAACTACCACCTAGAAACTTTTTAATCTAAGTAATTGGTAACTAATTTTCTACATTCTAGTCTAGCAACTAGTACCTAGTAACTGGCAACTATAATTTGTTTTTTCAGCCAAAATTTCTACTTTTGCAACCCCACATAGAAGATGCTGGGACGATTAAATGCCTGGATGGCGGAACTGGTAGACGCGCACGACTCAAAATCGTGTACCGTGAGGTGTGTCGGTTCGATTCCGACTCTAGGTACTGAACAGGAAAGCTCACTATTTTTAGTGAGCTTTCTTTGTTTATTACCTTCATAAAAGTCTGATAGCTTATTAGTTAAATCCATAACTACATTGACATCTTCGGTTCGAAATGTGCCATTATTAGCATTATGATGTAACCCTCTCGGAAAGCATATATTTTGTAGTATTTTCTTATAATCGCTGCTTCCATTTTTCCATAAACTCTTTAGTTTAGAGGTTGTTACGATGACCTTATCTATAGTCTCGGAAAAGTTCGAAATCTTTAAACCGGTTTTGTCAAGCTCTATAGATTTTTCGCTGATTTCAGCCTTCAACTTTACGCTTAATTTATCAAATAAGGTTCTGTCAATTTCTCCGTAAGCGAAGCGTTCTTCCAGTATGGAAAGCTTATCATTCAGCTCCGATAATTTTAATTTGATAACCTTACTGTTTTCAATTTCATCATTGCACAGGTCGTGATAAGCCTTTTCTAATTGTACTTTAATCAATTCATGATAAGAAGAGTTGATCTCAAATTTTTCAATGAAATTTTCAAAACTATCATGAAGTACAGGTACGGATCTGTTTATGCTACATCCCTTGGTTCTGCATTTATAATAGTAGTGCAGATTCACATTACCATTCGTAAGTTTCTTCTTTTTTACATAACCTGTAAAAGGAACACCACATTCTTCGCATATAAGGAATCTGCGCAAAGGCGTTGGTTCATCATCTTTACTCCATCTAAAGCCAGAGTGTTTTTCATTAATCAGGTTATTAACCTTTAGAAATATTTCTTCTGAAATTAATGCCGGGTGTTTTCCCTTTACTGTTTGTCCCTCTAAAAGAGTATGAGTAACAAGACCACAATAAAACGGATTTCGGAATATTTCACTCAGACGTTTATTACCGATTTTAAAACCGAGCTTAGACAATCTTTGAGATATTTGAATGTTAGATAAGCATTCACTGATTTTCCATAAAAAAGCTTTTTTTAAAAGCAGACCCTGATCTGATATCTCTATCACCTGATTTTTGCTTTTATAAGCAGACGCGTACTTATAGCCAATCGGAGCAGCACCTATCCATTCTCCTTTTAAGAGTTTTTCTTTCATGCCGCTAACAGATTTCTCTCTGCGCAAATCATTATCATATTTACTAAAGATGAATTGAATGTTTTGCTGTAATGTGCCGGATACCGTGGATACATCTATTGGTTGGGTCACAGCAATAATAGAAATTCCCTGTTTCTTTAGTTGAGAAGATATGTATATAGCATTATCACCCGTTCTTGAAAAGCGATCTAAACTATAAACCAAAATGAATCCAATCTTTTGATTTAAATTTTTAACATACTTAATCATTCGATTAAATTCATTTCGCTCATCCGTCTTTGCACTTTCATATGTTCCTCCAAAGAATCCGACAACATTTAAATTATTTTTTTCTGCGTACTGAATACAATACTTTTTTTGTGTCTCCAGGCTTTGATTTGTTTCAGCCTGTTCTTTGGTAGACACACGTGTGTATATAACAGTATTTTGTCCGCTTGTAATCTGTGCTTGCTTTGGCTTACCTTTAGCAAAACTGTTTAATAAAGATGTGTGCTTACTCATAATGATTTCTTTTTAGTCTTAAGCTTTATCAGTTCTTCTTTGAGTATTTTAATGAGCAGGGCAGAAAGCTTTTCAATTGTCTCTTTTGCTTCCTTTATTTCCCAATCTTTTAAATGCTCCAGACCTTTTTGTTTTCTGATCAGTTCCTCTGTTAATTTCCATTCTTTCTCCATGATCTTAGATTGTTTTATCCAAGGTAAAGATGAATGAATGTTCTTTAACGATTCTTGTTAAATCCCTTCTGTTGCTTTATAATCCTTTATGTAAGGTTGTATTCCCTTACAATGCATTCTATTCCCTTATGCAAAAAAACAATTGTGTTAAAGGAGCAATGCTTTAAGGTTAAAATGATGTTGCTATAGAGTTGCAATCAGGTTGTATACAGATGAAATGAAATTGATTATGTGTTAACGCTAGGATGAATGCTGCTTTTTTTTGAGTAATAATGCGGAATACATTTCAAATGTTGCTTCCTTCCAATTATGTGGATCAGAAGGATCGCTTATTTCACATGATTGATCTAATAATTCAATGTACCAGTCATAAAGGCTATCTGGCCTTTGATCAAAACCGATTAAGCTTAAAATAAGAATGCTTAAATCAGAAGCAGAAAAAGAAGTATCAAATCCAGCTTCTTCTAGTTTGTTCATGCATCGTCTATTTTTCATTTCTTCAGATATGAGAAATAAGGTCATTTCTGCTGCTGGTGGAAATTTGGTAAGATTAAGTGTGGATGGAAATTCGATTTTCATATGAGTAAGTGATAAAGTGAATAAATTTTTACTTATCAAATGTAATTTATTATTGCATTAATGTAAAATAAAAATGCATTTTAAATTTTCATTAATGTGAGTCTACAGATCATAAGTGTATAAATAGATTACATTGACTACTTTTGGGCAGTATGGATGAAAGGATTAATAAAATAAAGGAAGTTTTAGTCCGCAAAGGGATTAGTCAAAAAGATCTGGCTGAAAAATTGGGTAAGAATGAACACACAATTTCAAATTGGTGCATCAATAAATCTCAGCCACATTTAAAAGAGCTACAACGCATCGCAGAAATTCTGGATGTTGATATATGTGAGTTGCTTGTATCCAGAAAAGATAAATGAGTAGATCTTTTTAAAATCCTATCAATATTTGACTGAATTCAATACAGTCAAATATTGATTTGGTATGTTGTTTATTTTTAGATAGAAATTATTACATTGCTCATACAAACTATTCTTTTATATGCCTGATAAGCTTATGCATTTTGGTATAAATAGAGTTGTGATAGTTAATAGAAGAAATTTTTAGCTTGAGTTATGTTTTTAATTTAAGCTTTTGAATAGCTATCTTTTATTTAATTGTCTTTGTAAATATTTTATAAAACTAGCATTGAGTCCCCTGTCAGGACTAGCCTTATAACTTTATGAAAATTCTCCATACTGCTGACTGGCATATTGGACAGCTATTCAATATATTAAGATATGACTAAACAATCTAAAACATATAAACAAAAATTTGAAGAGTCGGAGCATAGGGCGCATTATCAAAATATAGCAACAAAGATTCTTAGAGATATGAATGATTTGCGTTCCAAAGCACAAGATTCGGCAACTGTTCCAAGGCGATGGATATGGGAACTAATACAAAATGCTAAGGATGTTCATTATGATAATGGTGTTAGAATACGAATTGACTTTGAAGATTATTTGCTTCCAAAGGTTATTTTCAGACATACTGGCAAGCCTTTTACGGCTGATAATATTCGTTTTTTAATTGAACAAATTTCAACAAAAGACAGGACAAAAGACGATGAGGGTAAACGGAAGACAACTGGAAGATTTGGGACAGGTTTCTTGACGACTCATCTTTTGTCTGAAGTTGTAATAGTAAATGGAGTTGCAAAAGAGCCAGAGTTACCATATAGGAAATTCGAATTAACATTAGACAGAAGTGGATATGAACTTGAGGATATTACCACGGCTGTTCAAAATGCGAAGGATTCTGTTGTTAATCTGGATGATCTTGAAGCATACGAATCATATAATAAAGATGATTACAATACGTCATTTTCTTATCCATTGCCTGACAAACTTAGTATTCAAATAGCAAAGTCTGGATTTGAAGATTTACAAGATTGTTTACCTTTTGCTTTATTATTTGTAAATGAAATAAAATCTGTAGAAGTTTTTCATCTCAATCAATCTTATTTTTATTACACAAATAAAAATAAGATTGAGAATTCATTTGAATATCACTCTGTATTTATAAAAAAAGGTGATGAAAACGTTACCGAAAAATCGACTTATGTAAAGCTAACGAGAGGTTTTACAAGTATTGTTGTTCCCGTTAAATACAATGGTAATGAAATAGAAATACTTCCTATTCATAAAGATACGCCAAAGCTATTCTGTGATTTTCCACTTATTGGAACAGAAGTTTTTCCTTTTCCGGTTATTATCAACAATCCAAACTTTAATCCAACTGACCCTAGAGATGGCGTATTTCTTAATAGTACTCAACAAAGATCTAATCCATTAGTTGAGGATAATAAAAATATAATACACGAAGCGATTGAATTATATTTTTTTCTTTTGGATCATGCTATAGAAAAGAAATGGAAGAATTTACATTTATTAGCAAATATCACATCTCTCAAACAATCTTACTATTGGATTAATGATACTTGGTTTAACGATTCAGTTTTAAAACCTTTGAAATCGAAAATTTTACGATCAAAAATAGTTAATACAGCAGACGGGAATCTTGCTTCAATTTTAGGGGATGATAATAAAGCATATATCTGGTTTCCATATTCCAATAAAAAAGAAATTCGTGAAAAAATGTGGGAATTGGCAAAAGAATGGTTTCCGCATCAGCTCCCTGCAAAAGATCATGTTGAATTATGGTACCGTCTATCATGGAATGAATGTGGTAAACTAACTCTCGATCAGTTTTCTGCTTTTGTAGAACATAAAAAAAAGATAAGTGACTTAAAAAAAGTTTTGGCAGATCAATCTGCGATCGAATGGCTTAATGATTTCTATTCATTATTAAAGCTAGATGAAAAAGAATTCCATTCCTTAATGGAGAGCAGAGTCTTGATTCCTGACCAGAACGGTGATTTCTGGAAAAAATCACAATTAAGCCTTGACAAAGGAGATATTGAGGATACGTTTAAAGATATCTTAAAAGAATTTGGAAATGATATAAGATCAAAACTCGCAAATAATCAAATATATATTGAGTTTGGTGATAAAATAATTGATCAAAACTATATTATAAAAGACATTACTTCCGAAGTAAATTCAAAAACAATTGACAGGGAAATTGCAAAAGGTTTCCGCAATGCATTGAACCAACTTTTACTATACTTTCGAAAATATCCGGAAAAATCAAAGCAACTATTTCCAACAATATATCAACGTAAACATTTGTTATATGATGATGATGAAATTCTTGAAAATATTGACAAAGCTGAGCAATTGGATGATTTATTAAAAGAGTTTAACGTGAATTCTGCGGACGATTTAAAGGCTTTGCTAAGTGAAAATTCTAAGAATGAAAACAAACTATTACCTATAACTCAAGAGCTTTTAGTTAGCATGGGGATTTCCAATATAGAACAGTGGGAAAAAGCTTTAGCAGATAAGGATTTGAAATCTCTGTTTGCACATAATTCTATTCCTACTACTGATATGTTTGTCCTAGCACAGTCATTAATTGCAAAGGCTAAACAAAGAGTAATCGACTATTTAGAAACTTTAGATGAATATGATTTATCATTAATGGATGATCAGACGGCTTCTACAGTCTTAGCAGGAATCTATAAAAATAATCAATCTATAAGCGTTGTATTTCGTCCCGCTTACAATGGAGAGGTTATTATTTATTATGGTTCAGAACGAGATACTTTAGATTATGAATCCTCAGAGTTATGGGTTGACGACGGTACTGACGTCAAGCAAATTACCTTAGGACATATTTTAAAATCAGCGCAAATAAGAAAATTTCCTATTTAATGAAAGAAATGATATCAGATATTTTTAATGTAATTGGAAAACCAGAAGGAGACCAATTAGAATATAAATCTGTTTTGCCTCCCGCGAGAACTTTAGGACAAATTATTTGTGCATTTGCAAATTCTAGCGGAGGAATAATAATATTAGGAGTGACAGATCGAAATGGACAGATTATTGTGCATGGTCTAAGTGAGGATTTTCGTGCAAATTCAATACTTCACAAGGCTCTGGATTTGCTTTCCCCGAAACCAAGTATTACCTACGATTACTACCTACATCAAGACAAAAGAGTTTATGTTATTCAGATAGAAGCTTCATCTGAGTCGATTTCTATAGAAGGTAAAATTTACCAACGAAAAGGTTCAGTAAATGTTCTTAATAATCCCGAAGAAATTAATAGCACTAATACTTACATTGAAATTAATAATTTATTCATTGAGCTTGACAGTTATCAAAATAATTCTTCCGGTTCAATGTCTAAATTTATAGATCACTATAAAAGTCTATTAAATATTGTTTCAGATCTAGGGCAAATTCTTTACCCAGAACAACCTTCGATTGCTACTACAAATAATGAAGGAAGAATTCTAATGCGAATACTATTTTCATCTTGTGCCGACAACTTTGAAACTTATTTGTCGGATTTATTATATGAAATATATCTAGCTAAGCCTGATACTCTCAAGTCAGACCAACAGGTTTCTATAAAAGAGGTTTTAAATTGTAGCGATATTCAGGAGTTTATTGATTACATCGCTAAGAAAAAACTGAGTAAGCTTCAGAGAGGCAGTGTTAAAGGTTTCATTTCTGATAATAATCAAATAAAGGATCTTAAAGCTATAACCGAGCAGGAACAACATGAAATAGAAAAGATACTACAGATTCGACATTTATATGCTCATAAAAATGGAATTGTCGATGAAAAGTTTCTTCAATATTTTCAGGATGAGTTTTCCATTAATCAGCAGCATCAACTTTCGTTAGATGATTTTTTAAGATATTTAAAGCTCTTGTTAAGTATGGTATCTAAGTTAGATAACTCTGCAATTAATAAGTATCAACTAGCAACTGTATAGAATCATCATAAATGTAAAATATAAAACAAGAATAAATGAAAATCAATTCTATCCATATACAAAATTTTAGAAAGTTACAATCCTGTAAAATAGATTTTTCAGAAAAGGAGACAATTTTTGTAGGGGCAAATAACAGTGGTAAAACGACTGCAATGGATGCCTTGATGATTTTTCTTAAAACTAAAAGTTTCAAAACTCAAGATTTTACCCTTTGTCATTGGAAAAGTTTAAACGAAGTTGGAGAAAACTGGATTAAAGCAGATGAGTTGAAGGAAGAAGATAAGATTGTAAAATTATTTGAACAATATTTACCCATATTAGATTTATGGGTTGAAGTTGAAAATGCGGAACTTCATTATGTGAGTCATATAATTCCTACCTTGGATTGGAAGGGAGGTTTATTAGGAATAAGGTTACGATTTGAACCTAAAGACGTGAATGAATTGATAAAAGAATTCATAACTCTTTATAATAAGTCAAACAAGCTTTCACAAGAAAAGGAAAAAGACTTTAAACTATGGCCAAAAACGTTTTGGGATTTTTGTGAACGTAAACTTAATGCACATTTTACAATCAAAACTTATTTGCTTGATCCTGATAAATACGATGAAAAGCAAGAATTGGCAGACAATAATATTGCATTAGAAGGAGATGTTTTAAAGGGGCTAATAAAAATAGATATTATTAATGCTCAACGAGGATTCAGTGATGCAAATTCAGAAACTCCAGAAAGTAATAATAACAGAAATCTGTCTTCTCAATTAAGAGCTTATTATGACAAGCACCTTAATCCGACATTAGAACCAACCGAAAAGGATATAGATGCACTAGAATCAATAAATAATGCCCAAAATGATTTTGATAAAAATCTAAAAGAAAGCTTTAAGAAATCTCTTTCAGAACTTGAAGGGTTAAACTATCCAGGATTTGGGAATCCTCAAATTCAGTTATCTACTAAAGTTTCAACAGCAGATGGTCTCCAACATGATTCGGCAGTAAAATATTATCTCGACAAAGACTTATCGTTACCCGAAAAGTATAATGGTTTAGGATATCAAAACCTTATATCGATTATCTTTAAATTAATACGGTTTAGGGATGAATGGATGAGGCTTGGCAAAAATGTAATGACAGACGATGAAATTATTGAACCTTTACATCTAGTCTTAATTGAAGAACCTGAGGCGCATTTACATGCACAAGTTCAACAGGTTTTCATTAAGAAGGCTTATGATGTATTGCGAAACAATAAAAATTTAGGTAGTGAAAAAGATTTTACAACACAATTAGTTATCAGTACACATTCCAGCTATATCGCTCATCAAAAATTTGAAAGTTTACGATATTTTAAAAGAAATAATTCTTTAGCTCTTCCTACATCAGAAGTAATTAATCTGAAATCAGTTTTTGGTGCAAAAGAAAAAGAGACTGAGAAGTTTGTAATTCGATACTTAAATACAACACATAACGATTTATTTTTTGCTGATGCTGTTATCTTAGTAGAAGGGCCTGCTGAAAGAATTCTAGTACCACATTTTATAAAAAATGAAAATAGTTTATTAGAAAGTTGTTATGTAACAATTCTAGAAATTGGCGGAAGTCATGCACATAGATTAAAGCCTCTCATTGAAACATTAGGATTGATCTGTTTGGTTATTACTGATATTGATTCTGTTAATCCAAATGATAATGGTAAGAAATGCCAGCCTGAATTAGGAAAGAATTATAAAACAAATAATGATACATTAAAAGGCTGGCATCCGCAAAAAGAACTCTTAGATGAATTGTTGAATTTAAACTCGGATGATAAAATAAAGAAAGGTTTACCGATTAGAGTAGCTTATCAAAAGGCAATCGAATTTGACAATAGTGGCAGCAAAATCATTGTTTATCCATACACATTTGAAGATGCATTGGTAATTGAGAACAAGGATAGCTTTAAAGTTATTGTTGATGCCACAGGTCTTTTGAAAAAAATGGTAGATGCTTCTAAGAAAGATGAGTTGAAAGAACTAGTAAAAGAAACATATACAATCATTAATGATAAACAAGCAAAAAAAGCAGAATTTGCTTTGGATATATTATATTTTGAAGATCCCCAAAAGATCAAAACTCCTGCATATATAAAAGAAGGATTAGATTGGATTGAAGAACAATTAAAAAGTAACAAACAAGGATTAATTAACTAAACATGAATCTAATGACTGAATATACTAATGAAATAGATGCTTCAGTTGATGATGTGATATATGAAAGTCTTAAACCGTCATCTCCCCAAAGCTTTTTCCTTTTTGCAGGTGCAGGTTCTGGGAAAACAAGGACACTTGTAAATGTGCTGGCCCGCTTTAAAAAGGAGTTTGGACAGGAATATAAATTAAGAAATAAAAGAATTGCAATCATTACATATACTAACGCAGCTGCAGATGAAATTACTCATAGATTAGAGTATAGTTCAATATTTAGTATTAGCACAATTCATAGTTTTTGTTGGGAATTAATAAAGAACTTCACTCCCGATATAAAAAGCTGGCTAAAGGATAGCCTAAGTGCAGAAATAGTGGAATTACAAGAACAACAATCTAAGAGTAAAGATTTAACTAACAAAACATCCATTGGTAGAGCAAAAAAAATAGAATCAAAAAATAAAAGGCTTGCATCGCTTGAAACCATTCAAAAGTTCATTTATAATCCTAATGGAGATAATTTAACTAAAGATTCTTTAAATCATACAGAGGTAATTTCGATTACTGCTGATTTTATTAAATCGAAAG
>JAGKWN010000005.1 GCA_021151805.1 Cytophagaceae bacterium
ATATTTAAATATTTGATATATAATATCTTAACTCATTCAAAATCTTAATATCCTGATAGAACTGGTTCGACATTTCAACCATCTTCCACCCCAAAGGTCTCTCGAGAAATCGGGAGACCTTTTTTATTTTTATAGAAGTCAGACTTCTTTTTTTCTGATGTAATTTCAGGAATTCTGGCCGGCTTATTAAGGGCATAAGGATATGATCATCTGCCTAAATAAAGCATGCGTTTTTTTATTTCTGTTCACTTGACGAGATCAGCCCAGGCGCAAGTAGCTGAGGAATTCCTGTTTGGTAGATTCTTCGTTAAACAGTCCATCGTAGTAGGAAGTGATCGTTTGTGCATTTGTATCTTTGATTCCCCTGGAAGATACGCAAAGATGTTTTGCTTCAATCACTACAGCAACATGTTCGGTTTTTAAAATTTTCTTAAGTTCTGCAGCAATCTGAACGGTTAATCTTTCCTGAACCTGAGGTCTTCTGGCATAATAATCGACCAGCCTGTTCAGCTTTGATAAGCCTATGACGCTGCCGGAAGAAATGTAGGCAACGTGAGCTTTCCCAATGATGGGTACAAAATGATGTTCGCAGTTGCTGTAAAATGTTATATCTTTTTCAACCAGCATCTGTTCGTATTTATATTTATTATCGAACAGAGCGATGGCTGGTTTGTTTGCAGGATCGAGACCACTGAAAATTTCATTGACATACATCTTGGCAACTCTGGCCGGGGTTCCCTTTAAGCTGTCGTCATTCAGGTCCAGGCCTAGTGTTTCCATGATTTCACGGAAATGAAATTCAATTCTTTTGCGTTTCTCCTCATCGCTGAGTACGAAAGCATCTTTCCGCAGAGGGGTTTCTACACTTGTAGATATGTGCTCATCGCCGATTTCATCAATGCTCAGGTCTTTTAAAAAGGTATGAGCGTCGTTGAGGTAGTCTTTAATATTATTGGAATGGTTTGTGGTCATAGATCTTTTTATTTTATGCAACATAGTAATTTTTGTCTAACTTTTTACTAATTTTACTAGACAAAATAAATGTTAATTATGTTGCTAACCATAGAACGAGCGCAAAAGTTCACTCAGGATCGTCAGACAATGTGGGCGTTCATGTGCAATCCAGCCAATCTTTCAGCAATAACACCTCCGTATATGGGATTCACGGTACTGAACGCGGCTGAAACTTCTACTTATGCGGGTCAGATCATTGAATATCATGTGGCACCCGTTCTGGGGATCAAGCTGCACTGGGTTACTGAGATCACTCATGTAAAAGCAGGGGAATATTTTGTTGATGAGCAGCGTTTTGGTCCGTATGCTTTCTGGCACCACCAGCATATACTGGAAGACACTCAGGAGGGCGGTACGCTTATGAAGGACCTTGTACATTATAAACTGCCCTTGGGAATCCTGGGGAAAGCAGCCAATACTTTATTTGTGAAAAAACAGCTTGAAAGTATTTTTAACTACAGGCACCAGAAACTGGAAGAATTATTCGGCGTTTGCATTTAAAGGCAAACTATCGTTCAAAAAAACCGGCTTGAAATTTATTTTTCAATTAACTTTACTTAAATAATTATTAAGCATACCCTGTCATGAAATCTTATCAAATAGCCGATCTTCAGCGATTAACAGGTATCAACGTACATACTATACGCATGTGGGAGCGTCGTTATGGACTTATAACACCACATCGTACGCAAACAAATATTCGCTACTATGATGACGAGCAGGTAAAAAAATTATTGAACGTTTCTACATTACTGCATCATGGAATGAAAATTTCCAGGATCGCGGAGTTGTCCGATACGCAGCTCAATAGTCACATACGTGACCTTGGGAAAGTGGCTGAAGGCGATGTTATCTGTACCGGTTTCATTAACAATCTTACAGCCTCCATGCTATCCTTCGACGAGCAGGCTTTTGAAAAGTCACTCTCTGCAGCTATTGTTCGGTTTGGACTTTATGAGGCCATGCTGCGCGTATTTTATCCTTTTATGCGAAATGCAGGACTGATGTGGGTTTCCAACGAAGCAATGCCCGTTCAGGAGCATTTTGCCAGTGCTGTGATAAGGCGTAAGCTCATTGCTGCAATAGATGGTTTGCCGATATCCTCAAGGAAAAGTAAGACATTTCTTTTATTTCTGCCTTCGGAAGAGTGGCACGAGACTGGTTTACTGTTTGCTGATTATATAATCCGTTCGAATGGTTATAAAACCATTTACCTTGGTCAGAATGTGCCTATAGATAACCTGCTGCAGATTATTGAACAGGTAAATCCCACACACTTTCTCACGTTCTATATTACGCCACAGAAGGCCGATAAAGTGCAGGCTGAAGTGAGTCTGCTGGCAAAAAATAATAAACATTCCCAGATTCTGATCAGCGGCGCAGATGCGATTCTGCAATCGATTAAAAAAGCAAAAAATGTTTCTTTTTTAACCTCTCCCCAGGATCTGATCGGTTTTCTGAAACGTTAGGATGTTATGTTGCAGCAGGTAATAGACGATGGTTTCTGTATGGAATTTTATCCGTCATGAATTATTCCCATTTTTAGTTTATTTTTTGTCTAATATTTTTTAAATAAGTTTAGACAAAAAAATAAAAATACGTAACTTCATTATGCCGGAACAAGTATACTGCTTTACGGATATGGATGACTCGATTGTATGAAACGGATCAAAAAGCAGGACCTTCCTCATAAAGTCTGTCCTGTATGCAGCAGGCCATTTGCCTGGCGTAAAAAGTGGAAGACAAACTGGGCAGAAGTTATTTATTGCAGTAAAAGATGCAGAAGCAGCACTCAATTAAAAGAAAACTCTTACGGCTGATACTTGGAGATCAGCTCAACATCAATCATTCCTGGTTCTCATTCGTTGATCCTGACGTAACCTATGTCCTGATGGAGACCAGGAGTGAAACTGACTATGTTACTCATCACATTCAAAAGGTAGCGGGATTCTTTGCTGCGATGCGGGCTTTTGCGACACAGCTCGAATCAGCAGGCCACAGAATTATATACATCCGGATCACTGATGCTGCAAACCTGCAGCGCCTTGACGCGAACTGTGATTGGCTGATCCGAAAGCATGCATTTACTGAATTTGAATATCTGCTTCCGGATGAATACCGTGTGGACGAGCTACTGCATAACTTCTGTAAGACATTGTCTGTAAGCAGCAGGAGTTATGATACTGAACATTTTTACACGCAAAGGTCAGAGCTGGCGGAGGTATTTAAGAACAACCGCACATTCCTGATGGAAAATTTTTACAGGTATATGCGGCGTAGGCATGACATTCTCATGAACGGGACAAAGCCAATGTTCGGCAAATGGAATACAGATGCGGAAAATAGAAAAAAACTGCCGGCAGGGCATGTGTGCACACCACCTTTGTTATTTGATAATGATGTACGTGAAATAACGGCAGAAATTTTAACTGCCGGTATTGTTACGATGGGTACAATTGAAGCGGAGCATTTTGTCTGGCCTGTGAACCGTGGCCAGGCATTGCGTTTATTGGAATTCTTTGTAGCTGCCTGTTTGCCATTGTTCGGCACGTATCAGGATGCTATGGCGCCGGATGCCTGGAGTATGTACCATTCCCGTTTATCCTTTGCTTTGAATGTGAAGCTCATTAGTCCGAAAGAAGTCGTTGACCGTGTTATAAAGGAGTATTACGCGCGCCCGGAAGAAATTGAATACCATCAGCTGGAAGGTTTTGTAAGACAGATCATCGGCTGGCGGGAATACATGCGTGGGATTTACTGGTTGAAAATGCCGGAATATGCGAGCCTGAATTTTTTCGGGCATGAACAGAAGCTTCCTGCCTGGTACTGGAGCGGACAAACGAAGCTGAACTGCCTGAAGCATTCCATTACGCAATCATTAACTCATGCATATGCGCATCACATCCAGCGACTGATGGTGACTGGAAATTTTGCTTTGCTGGCAGGTGTTCATCCTGATGAAGTAGATCAATGGTATCTGGGCATTTATATTGATGCACTGGATTGGGTAGAGATCACGAACACGCGCGGTATGAGCCAGTTTGCAGATGGAGGTCTCGTTGCAACCAAACCTTATGTGAGTTCTGCGGCTTATATTGATAAGATGAGTCATTACTGTTCTTCCTGCTACTACAAAAAGCAATTGAAGACCGGGCACCGGGCATGTCCTTTCAACAGTCTGTACTGGCATTTCCTGGCAAGGAACGAAGCGTTGCTGAAATCCAATCAGCGTATGCGTATGATGTATACGGTATGGTATAAAACAGATGCTATGCAGCGGAAAGAGATCCTGGAACAGGCAGAAAAATATTTATCGGAGCTTGATCAATTATAAATCCTATGAAGACAGCGATTGTATGGTTTAAAACAGATTTACGTATACATGATAATGAGACACTGGCAAGAGCTGTAACCGAGAATGATTTGGTTATACCTTGTTACTGTTTTGATCCCAGGCATTTTCAGTATTCATCTTTTGGGTTTAAGAAAACAGGAAATTACAGAGCACGTTTTCTGATGGAATCACTGGAAGATCTTAACCGGCAGCTTGCAAAGCTGGGTTCATTGCTTCTGATCGTATCCGGAAAACCTGAAGCAGTACTTCCCCTTCTGGCAAGGCAGTATAAAGCCGAACGTCTTTATACCAAAAAGGAAGTTGCTTATGAAGAGCTTGAAGTATGTGCAGCAGTTGAGAAGGCCTTATGGAAAGAGCATTGTGCTATGGAGGTTTTCAGTACAAGTACGTTGTATCTGGCATCAGATCTTCCGTTTACCATTAAAGCGATACCGGATGTATTTACCACATTCAGAAAAAAAGCAGAGAAGGAAACTGTAGTGCGAAATCTTTTTCCTGCGCCGCTGCGGATCAGTTCCCCTGGTCTGCCGGTATTCAGGCTACCTAGCTGGGAAGATCTGGATCTGGAGGAGCCAGGCCGGGACAGCAGAACGGCCTTTCCTTTCAAAGGAGGGGAAACGCAGGCATTAAAACGTGTAAATGATTATTTTCACGAATCAAAACGTGTATCTGTCTATAAGGAAACGCGCAACGGACTAATCGGCTCCGATTATTCCTCAAAGCTTTCTCCATGGCTGGCTCTTGGCTGTATCTCAGCAAGGAAGATATATCACGAATTGAAAAAATATGAAGTTGAAAATGGAGGGAATGATTCTACTTATTGGCTCTACGTTGAGCTGTTGTGGCGGGATTATTTCCGTTTTATGATGAAAAAGCATCACAATGCTTATTTTATGAAATTCGGTATTAAAGGCGCTGGTGCAGCTATACCTGGGCCGGATCCGGAGCGCCTTGAAAAATGGAGCAGCGGCAAAACAGGTGTTGAATTTATCGATGCAAACATGATGGAACTCGCACATACAGGTTTTATGAGCAACCGCGGAAGGCAAAATGTAGCAAGCTTTTTCTGTAATGATCTGAAAGTAGATTGGCGCTATGGTGCAGCGTATTTTGAAGAGCATCTTATTGACTACGATGTGTGCAGCAACTGGGGAAACTGGGCTTACCTTGCGGGCGTAGGAAATGATAAAAGGGAAGAACGTCATTTTAATATTGAAAATCAGGCAGCAACCTATGACCCTACAGGGGAATTCAGAAAATTATGGTTATAACCTGTTTGAAGAAATAAATGGGGTGTATGTGATTGTTCTTTGTTCAAAGAGCGTGTAACTATTATGTAAAAGTTAATGTTAAAGACTTTTGGGAACTGTATCAGAATTTGTAGAAGCACAATGCTAATGTTACCCAAGTCAATATAAGATATATTGGATGGCAGATAGAAGATCTATATTTTTAAAAGCCTGAAAAAATCTTCTTCTTCAAATTCTTTTACTGCGCCGGGTTTTAAATCACCCAGCTGCATATTTTCTATGGAAACACGGATCAGGCGCAAACAGCGGTGCCGGACTGCTAATACCATTTTACGTACCTGATGAAATTTTCCTTCAGTAAGCGTTAGTAGAAGCCATGTGTGCGGATATTGTTCTCTCGGATCAGAAGCATAGGGGTAAATAGCTGCAGCATCTTTTACAATAGATACCTCGCATGGAGATGAAATATAATCCCCGCCGCCTTTAACACGAATGGAAATGCCGGATCGGATCTGTTGAAGTGTTTCCTCAGAAACAATGTTTTTCACCAATACCAGATAGGTACGGTTATGTTTTTCAGGCCCCTGAAAAAGCAAGCGCGTAACTTTTTTATTCGTTGTTAAAAGCAACAGACCCTCAGATTCATTGTCCAGTCTGCCAATTGCATGCGTACCTTCGGGGAATTCAAAATTCAATCCACCTAATAAATTTACGTCGTCTTTACTGATGAATTGTGAAACCATGTTAAATGGTTTGTTGATCATAAAATAACGATTCTGTTCAGGCATGATGGAATGAATAATTACAACTAAATATAGATACTATCGTAAAGGAAGGCAAATGCTATGAAATTCAATGTGAATTTACTTGTAAAGAAATTTCAATGTATTTATTTGGGGCGTGAGATATTAATTTATTCAATTATGAAGTGGTTTTTTGAGGCATATAGAAAGTATGCGGCATTTTCAGGTAGAGCAAGACGGAAGGAGTTCTGGAGCTTTATATTGTTTAATATCATCTTATGGGTTGTAGTGATCAATTTTTTTGATCTGATAGGCAGAGCTGAAACGGATATATTTATACCTGTACTCGCTCTCGCGAATTTGCTGCCCTGGCTGGCTGTTTCTGTGAGGAGAATGCACGATATAGGTAAATCCGGTTGGTTTTTGCTCATCACATTTATACCATTCGGAAATATATTCATACTCTTTTCATTGGCTTCAGAAGGATCAAAAGGTAAAAATGAATATGGTCCGGATCCTAAAAAAATGAGCGATTCTCCATCTTCGAATGTTTTGGATGAAGATATTTGACATATTATAATTTGATCCTTTAATTTTAAACAAAGCTCATCAATTATGATGGGCTTTGTTTTTTTAGTATTGATTTTAAAATAAGAAAGTAACACTTCCTTTTAAATAAAAAGGAGTTCCGGGTGTGAAATGGATTTCTGTCACAGGTATCGTTTCACCTTTCAATTGCGATTCTGTTGCAAACTGCGCTTCTTTCCATTTCTGATTCAATAGATTTTCTGCTGTTATTCCAAATAGGAAATTTTTCCATTGATAATTTACAACAGCATCCATGATGAAATAGCCAGACGCCACTATGCTGTAATCTTCACTGGCTGCACGTTCTCCCAGATAACGGTATCTTAAGCTTGTACTCCAGTTGTGGTGTTTTACGGCGAGTCCGCCTGTGCTGGTAATGGTTGGAGCCAGCGGTACATAATTCCGGCCTTCCGGCAGGTTGATGTAGCGTGGTTTAGCAAGATTGATATCTATATCAGCATACAACCATTGTAGCACCTGGTATCTGAAACTCATGTCAATTCCAATTCGGCTGGTGCTGCCGCTGGGCTCTAACAGTCCGTCATCGCCTACATATACATACTCCGATTGCAGATACATATACCACAAGGCGATATTCATAAATAATTTATTCGCTGCTTTAATATTTGTACCCAGGTCCACAGACTTTGCTCTGGGTAAGCTCGATTGGTTTGTTTTATAAACAGAAACCCGTGCATCATTTGAATGGAATCCATAGCCACCGCTGGTGTATAGTTGAATAGTTGGTGTGAGCTTATAATAGATATTTATCTTAGGACTCAGGATGCCTTGGCCGCGGTTTGCAGAAGCGGTATCATTCAACATGCTTTTGTATAAAAAGAAAAAATAATCGTACCGCATACCAGCGTTCAGGGTAATGCGTGTTGACAGTAGTAAACTCGCGTCTGCAAAGCCATTCAGATTGTGCTCTTCAATAGAACCTTTTTTTACATCGTTCAGGAATGTACGTTTTTCTACATGCGCCAATCCGATGTTGTTCATGTGATCTCCCCGGTAACCCATGCCGATATTTGTTTTGACTGTTTTTGCAAACAATATATAATCATTCGCAGCAGAGGAATTGAAGCCTAATACCATGCGTTTTTCATATTGATGGATCTCATCACCACGTGTGTTGTCATCTTTATAAAATGTAAAATTTGAAAACAGGTCGAAGTTGTATTGGCATAGAAAAAGTTGATTGGTAATTGTACCCAATTTTCCGGCATCGGTTGTGAGTTTTACAATTAAGTTGCTGCGGCTTGTATTACCACCTTCGCTGGGATCAATAGAGCCGAACCGGGTAATGGAACCATTGTCAACAGCCCGATCCGGAATTTGCCCCGAAGCATCCCAGCGACTGCTGAATGTGGATATGCTTGCAGTCAGGTACGTATTTCGAGATAAGATGCCATGGTATTTGCCAAATACATTGAAGCGGTTAAAATGCTGCGGCTGTTCAAAAAAACCTTTTGTATAAAATGCTTCTGAAGCTATATAAGCACTATGCTTTGCTTCCGTTGTATCTTTATGCGGAAGCAGGTTTAACATTACTAAGCCTCGATAGGTATTGAATCTGCCAAGTTCTAACTTTACTTTATTTTCGGTAAGAAAATTTTTCGTTTGAAGCTGAACCGCGCCAGCGGTATTAAAATTACCAACTGCAGCATTGTAGCATCCTTTTTGAAATTTAATCTGATCGATCGTTTCAGGTATAACAAAATGCAGATCAGCATAGCCTTGTCCGTGCGCATGCGATACCATGTTTACAGGCATATCATCGACCGACACGGCCACATCGGTGCCATGGTCAACGTCAAAGCCCCGGAGGAATAACTGTTCTGCTTTACCGCCGCCGGCATGCTGGGCAATAAATAAGCCCGGTACCATGCGTAACAAATCCTGTGTAGTATTAACGGGCCTTAATTTGAAGTCAATGGAATTGATTGTTGTGAATGCTACTTCACTTCTCGCAGCTATGACTATTGCTGGGATTTCTACAGCTGTTTCCTGTAGCGAAAGAATACAATCATATTTATGTGCCTCATGTAATTCTATGGTGTCTGTTATAGATTCAAAGCCCAACGAATGAACCAATAAATAATATGTTCCTGCAGATAAGGATTTAAATTCAAATCTACCTTCGATATCTGTATAGGTAATCTGATTGTCTGCATTGACCAGTTGTACATAAGCATTTTGTATAGGTATGTGAGTCTGTGTTGCCACTATTTTTCCCTGGATACTGCTTTGAGCAAAGAGCACCTGGCAAAACAATAGCAGCAACACGAACAGATATATCTTCATGTTGTAATGTTTAGATTCAATAAAATGAATAGCATTATTGAAGCACTTCTTTAAAAGAGAACTTAATAAGATTCATACATACATTTGACCCGCTATGTATTATGCCTGTTGCGGAGGCTGAAAAGGAGGGAATGGAGAATGGGTAATCGAGGTGAATAAATAAAAAGAGTAGAATCTGGTACGAGATGGTTTAATGCATTGGTGAATGGCGAAATCCGGATCAGCCTGTGTAAACAGGTCAATTTTAAGATTGAGCTTTATTGGTGGTAATGAAGATCTTTGTTGGGCATCATCATTACCATCAATGTGATCCTGCAGATCATGTGTATGGGTATGTTTGTAAGTATGGTCATGGTTATGCTGAAGATGTTTGTGGATCTCCATTGGATTGATTCTATGCTGATGGGTAGCATGATGATGCCATGGATTGTCGGGGATATAATGCAGCAGTGTATGAATAAAAGAAGCAGCATCCTTTACAGCCAGCATACAGATGCTGGTTATAAGGAGGAATGCTGTTAATTGTTTATTCATTAGATCCTGTTTGTGTATTTGTTCGATGCAGGTACTACTTAAGTACTACAAATCAAGATATAAAATGTAACTAAAAGGGCGTTATATTCTTTTTCCTTTTTTTCTTTTTCCTGATTGATTTATGTTTGTCAGGCAAAAAATCCTATTAAGTTGACTTAATTTTTTTTAAAACGCCCTGAGATATTTCTGTACCTGCCGAAAAATAATTATTCTCCAACGTTGAACAGTTATATTTAAGCTTACAGAACTACGGAGTACCGTGGGATGATTGGGATGTGTTATTGATCAGAATGTGCTATGGTTTGGCAAGTCTACGCAGCAATTTTGAATAAGAGTACAAACGATTATTCGTGTAAGCTATCAATCATTCCGGAATTATGAATTATTTGCTTTCAGTACGAAACCCACATTGAAGCCTAATGCATGCGGAATTCCATTCATAGGAATAGCTTCAATTTTAAGAACAGTAAAATATTTTTTCAGAAGTAATGCTAAGGCATCATAATCAAAACCTTTGTGCCCGCAGTCAATCCGTTCTACTTTATCCATCCTGCCGATAGAACCATACAGCAGTTCTTTAACAGAATAAGATTCTGTCTGGCCTTTATCTTGTGTAATGGATTTGATGATGTGCTTAAAAAACAGCACCGGACCTTTTTCATTCGGCACACTGATCAGGCAATATTTTGTTGTTTTTAAAGCCAGCTGTTTGATGTATGCTTCCAGATCTGCTGCCGGTATATGTTCCAGCGTTTCCAGGCAAACACTGATTTCATACGATTGACCATCGTTACTGAAATCTGCTGGTTTCTCACAGGTATGAAATGTGTATTCCGGTTTATGCCGCCATTTCGTTTTTGCAATATCCAGTCCGCCTTCCCAGTTTGCATCATAACCAGCATAGGAGCGTGGTTTGTTGCTTAAAAAATCAATCGTTTTTCCATCATAACAACCAAGTTCCAGCATACGATAAGATGCAAGGTTCCATTTCTCAATCCATTGGTTCACCCAATGATATCTGGCAAAATGTAATTTGCTTCTGAAAGACTTTCCGTCGAATAAGCGTTCGTTGTATGTAGCCACTTTAAAAATTATGAATTATAAATTATAAATTATGAATTGGTCTGGATATGCTGATTATAATTGCATCCAGAGATAAGGAGTCTGTAATTATGAGTTATGAATTTAATGTTAACCTTCAATTCATAACTCATAATTCATCATTCATAATTACCTACGCTCTTTCCATAACTGCTGGAAAGATTTTGGTGCAATATGTACATCTTCTCTGCGCTTGCTCCAGGAGTTTTTGAAAATAAAACTCACCATGAAATTTTTTAAGCCGGCGCCAGGCAGGTTCAGTAATTTTCTGTTCATCATGGCACGCAGCCAGAGCTTGAAGCCAAAGCGTTCCGCTTTTGTTGACAGACCTTCTTTAACGCTTTGATTGCGGTTCAATAATAGTAAGTTGTGTAGATCAATCTTCACCGGACAAACACTGGTACAGGCGCCGCAAAGGGAACTGGCATAGCTTAAGTGTTTGAACTTTTCCATGCCATCGAGGTGTGGCGTGATCACAGAACCGATAGGGCCGCTGTAAGTACTGGCATAGGTGTGCCCGCCGATGTTTCTGTAAACCGGACAGATATTCAAACATGCACCGCAACGGATACAATTCAATGCCTGGCGTTTATCCGGGTCAAGCATTAAGTTGGTACGGCCATTATCAAGCAATACCACATACATCTCTTCCGGACCGTCGCTTTCACCTTGTTTGGTTGGGCCGGTCAGTACAGTGTTGTAAACCGTCACTTGTTGGCCGGTTCCGCTCTGTGCAAGCATTGGCCAGAACAATCCAAGGTCTGTTAGTGAAGGAATTAATTTTTCGATCCCAACAATAGCAATATGTGTTTTAGGGAATGTAGTTGATAAACGAGCATTACCTTCGTTTTCAGTAACAGCAATGCCACCTACATCGGCAATCAGGAAGTTGGCACCTGAAACACCAACTTCAGCATCTAAGTATTTTTCACGCAGGATTCTACGCGCTGTAAGTGTTAACTCCTGTGCGTCGTCGGTATATGGAATTCCTAATTTCTGTTCAAACAATACCGAGATATCATGGCGCGACATGTGCATCGCAGGAGTAACAATGTGATAAGGCTTCTGGCCTGCAAGCTGAACAATATATTCACCAAGATCTGTTTCGATCGATTCAATACCATTCTTTTCAAGATATTCATTAAAGTGAATTTCTTCGGTTGTCATGGTCTTGGACTTAACAACACTTTTCGTTTTTTTCTCTTTAAGAATTTTGTGAATTTCTTTTAATGCTTCTTCTGCATCCTGTGCCCAAATAACTTTGCCACCATTTTTGGTGAAGTTGCTTTCAAATTCAATGAGGTATTTGTCGAGGTTTTCGATCACCTGTGTTTTTATGTAAGACGCGCGCTGTCTGCCTAGTTCATGGTTGCTGAACTGAGACATGCCTTTAGCAACAGCATCGTTGTAACGGCCAATATTGAAATTGATTTTACGACGGTGTTCCGGATCAAAGGTTTTAACGTCGGCGTCTAATAAGAACGATTCAGAGTTTTTCATATTTATTCAGTAACGTCTACTACAAGCTTATGATCTAAGTTTGCAATTTCCCACGCTGTCAGAAATACTAATTGAGTGATTTTTGTCATCTTATCAAACCGGATTTTATCAACAGTGTCTGTCGGTTTGTGATAATCCTCGTGAACACCTGAGAAATAGAAGATCACAGGAATCCGGTTCTTGGCAAAGTTATAATGATCGGAACGATAATAAAAACGGTTCGGGTCATCGTAAGAATTGAAGGTATAATCCAGCTGTATATTCGGAGCGCTGGCATTCGCCTGCTCGCTGATCTTGTGCAGCTCGGTAGATAAACGGTTGCTGCCGATGATGTATACATATTCCTCGTTGTTGATGTGGCTGGCATCTACACGGCCAATCATGTCAATGTTCAGATCAACAACCGTATTTTTTAACGGAAATACTGGTTTGTCGGTATAATATTCTGAACCCATCAGGCCGCGTTCTTCGCCTGTTACCGGCATGAACAGGATTGTACGAGCCGGGCTGAAGCCTTCATTACGGGCAAGTGAAAATGCCTGTGCAATTTCCAGCAAGGCAACTGTGCCTGAACCATCATCGTCTGCACCATAACAGATCTTTCCGTTCTCAATACCCAGGTGATCGTAATGAGCTGTCAATACTACAATCTCTTCCGGATGTTTCGATCCTTCAATAATACCTAATACATTTTCTGTATCGACCATACGTTCAGCAACACCAGCTTTGGCTAGCACTTTGGCAGATTTAAACGGGTATAGCGGTAATCCTTTACATTTTTTTCCAGCCGGCAAGGCTGCAGGAGCAAGGCTTAAATCCTTTTTGTAACTCTGCATAATTGCTGGTGTGCTTTTCAACATTTCCGCAGCAAGACTGATGGGAATAAAAAACGCACTTGCTTTCTTCTTATGTGTAAACGCCATGGATGGCGCACTTAAATGATCTTTTAATGAATTCAGACGTGTTTCAAAGTCCTGGTCTGTGTTGCCGACAATAACGAATACAGCTTTTGCTCCTTTCTTGAATGCCAGTTCGGATTTCGCACGCCAGTCGTTTGCCCAGCTCGAAGATTTTTTTGTTCCGCTTACCAATGAAATTGAATCCCGGAATGGTTCGCCTGTAAAAATGATAACACCTTTATCCTTTACATCCAGCGCGGCATAATCGTTGTAACCTTTGGATTCGATTCCATAACCTGCACATACGATTTTCATAGGTGTTGCTTCAGGCAGGCTCACGTCTCCATAAGCATAGAAGTCTTTTAGAAATTCCTTCTTGTTTTTATTGACAGTGATGTATACATCCGCCCATTTTTTTTCTACCAGGGTGAATTTCTGAAAATAGCTGTTGCCGGAAGCTGAGGAGACAGGAGGCGTCAATCCGAATTCTTTGAATTTGGCAGCCAGGTATAAAGCGGCCTTCTTCTGGCCGGCTTCACCGGTAGCCCGTCCTTCCATGCTATCGGAGGCTACAATGTGCAGATAGTCAGATAAATCTTTTGCGGTGATGGATTTTACTGCCAGATCTTTGATCGTACTTTCATCCGGCACGGGACGGGCATTGATCAATAAAAGGCCGCAGATTGCCAGCAGAGGTATATAAATGATTTTTTTCATAGAGGTATTCATGTGGTAAATCTACTAAATTTTAGCTGAATATTATTTATCCACAGGGACTTCCGAAAACAGTCCTTATGCCGCAGCAATTTTGTAAATTTGTGGTCGTTTCGCCGAAGACTCCTCTTCCGTGGAACGTTCCTTACTATTTAGTAGTTCTACCCGTATGAAAATCGATTTATCCCAAAGAGGTTCCTTCCAGGAAAGACACATTGGCACATCTGCAACAGAAAAAGAAGCGATGCTGGCAGCTATTGGTGTACGTTCATTAGATCAACTGATTGATGAGACAGTTCCTGCAAGTATCCGCTTAGCAAAGCCATTGCAGTTGCCTAAAGCTCTGAGTGAAGAAGAATTCCTTGTTGAATTCAAAAAAGTAGTTTCTCAAAATCAGATCTATAAGACCTACATTGGTTTAGGATATTACAATACGATTACACCACCGGTAATCTTAAGAAATATATTAGAGAACCCGGGTTGGTATACAGCTTATACACCGTATCAGGCAGAGATCGCGCAAGGCCGTCTGGAAGCGTTGATCAATTACCAGACCATGGTATGCGACCTTACCGGTATGGAGATTGCGAATGCTTCTTTACTGGATGAAGCAACCGCAGCGGCTGAAGCAATGACCTTAATACACAGCTTGCGCAAAGGCAGTAAAAAGAATGCGCAGGTATTTGTTGTATCGCCGAATACATTCCCGCAAACAATCGACGTGTTGCTTACACGTTCAGAACCGTTGGGTATTAAACTTGAAATTACAGATCCGAATACGGTTGATTATTCCCGTACAGACATCTTTGGTGTGCTGGTACAATCTCCGGACTGCAACGGACTTACAACAGATTATACAAAGCTTATCACACAGGCGCATGCAAACGATGCATTGGTTGCATTTGGTGCAGATCTGTTAAGCTTAACGTTATTGAAAACGCCGGGTGAAATGGGAGCTGATGTAGTATTCGGTTCTTCACAACGTTTCGGGGTACCTATGGGCTTTGGCGGTCCGCATGCAGGTTTCTTTGCAACGAAAGAAGAATACAAGCGCCAGCTGCCGGGTCGTATCATTGGTGTATCCATTGACGCAGAAGGCAAAAAAGCTTATCGTATGTCTTTACAGACGCGTGAGCAGCATATCCGCAGAGAGAAGGCAACTTCAAACATCTGTACAGCTCAGGTGTTATTGTCTGTAATTGCAGCATCGTATGCGGTGTATCATGGTCCGGCAGGACTTACAAAAATTGCCAGACGTGTACACGGATTTGCAACAGCATTAACCTCTATATTAAATCAATTAGGTTTTGCTCAAACAAACCAGGCATATTTTGATACGATTGCTGTTCAGGCAAAAGGCCAAACAGCAGCGATTAAAGCAGCGGCAGAAAAACGTTTGGTAAACCTGCGTTATGAAAATGATAGCGTTGTAATCGCCTTGGACGAATCCGTTACAGTAGCTGATTTAACTGTACTTGCAGAGATCTTTGCAGAAGTAGCCGGTAAATCAGCACTTGTTTCAGAACTGGTTCAACACGTATTAACTATTGATTCAGTATTACCGAAGGAATTGGCGCGTACGTCTGCATTTATGACGCACCCGGTTTTCAATACATATGATACTGAACATGAAATGCTTCGTTACCTGAAGCATCTTGAAAATAAAGACTTGTCGTTAACACATTCCATGATTTCATTGGGATCATGTACCATGAAACTTAATGCTACGACAGAAATGATTCCTGTAACCTGGCCGGAGATCGGACAGATTCACCCGTTTGTACCGGCAGCTCAGGTAAAAGGCTATCATGAATTGTTTAAGAATATTGAATCGTGGTTATCTGAAATTACAGGTTTTGCAGGTGTTTCTGTGCAGCCGAACTCTGGTGCACAGGGTGAGTATGCTGGTTTACTGGTGATTCGCGCATACCATGAGAGCAGAGGAGATCATCACCGTAATATTGCATTGATCCCGACTTCTGCACACGGTACCAATCCGGCAAGTGCGGTAATGGCAGCGATGCAGGTAGTGTTGGTGAAATGTGATGATGCTGGGAATATTGATGTTGCTGACCTGAAAGAGAAAGCAGCTTTACATAGCAAGAATCTTTCGTGTTTGATGGTTACGTATCCATCTACACACGGGGTGTTTGAAGAAAGTATCATTGAAATCTGCGAAGTAATCCATAGCCACGGTGGACAAGTATACATGGACGGCGCGAATATGAACGCACAGGTTGGGTTAACTTCTCCGGGAAATATCGGTGCCGATGTTTGTCACCTGAATTTACATAAGACTTTCTGTATCCCGCACGGTGGCGGTGGCCCAGGTGTTGGGCCGATCGGTGTGGCGGCGCATCTTGTACCATTCCTTCCTGGCCACGCAGTTGTTAAAGCGGGTGGCGAGAAGGCTATCCATGCTGTATCTGCAGCACCATGGGGCAGTGCAAGTATTCTTCCGATCTCATATGCGTACATTGCCATGATGGGAGCGGACGGCTTGACCAATGCAACGAAGAATGCCATCCTGAATGCAAATTATATCAAATCCCGTTTAGAGAAATTCTATCCGATTCTGTATACCGGAACAAACGGACATTGTGCGCACGAATTCATCTTAGATTGCAGAGCGTTCAAAAATACAGTTGGTATTGAAGTGGAAGATATCGCGAAACGCTTGATGGATTATGGTTTCCACGCACCTACGGTTTCCTTCCCGGTGGCAGGAACCTTGATGATTGAACCGACTGAAAGTGAATCCATGCAGGAGCTGGATCGTTTCTGTGATGCAATGATTTCAATCCGTAAGGAAATTGCTGAAATCGAAAACGGTACAGCAGATAAAAACGATAACGTGCTGAAACATGCGCCACATACGGCAAGTGTAATTACAGCAGATGAATGGACACGTTCTTATTCAAGACAAAAAGCAGCATATCCACTACCATACTTAAAGACGACAAAATTCTGGCCGTCTGTAAGCCGTATCGATAGTGCGTATGGTGACCGTAACCTCTTCTGCAGCTGTATTCCTACAGAGGAGTTTGTTGAAGCGGAAGCGTAGTTTGTTAATTATGAATTATGAGTTATAAATTATGAATTCATAAATGGAATAATAAAGTAAAAGAGGAGCTTGTTAAACAGGCTCCTCTTTTTGTTTACTCATTCCTGCCTTTGTATAGCCCAGGGTTTAAACCCTGGGCTATACAAAGGCGAACGTAACGTTTAACCCGAGGCTATACAAAGACTAAACCCCAGGCTATACAAGGACGCCAGATACCGCATACCATAATTACTGTATTTTTTATACACACGCGAAACCGACTTCCAGTAATACAGTCTATGTAATTGATCGCTTTGTTTTTATTTCAGAAGCAGAGTTACCTTTGATACCATTAATTGTATTTATTTGATATAAATTCTTGGTAGTCTGATAAATGACTGGTTTTTGGGTAAACTACACGAATATTTGAATTTACTTTTCATTTTAAATGATAAAATGTACTTTTTTCAAGAATTTAGCCTTAAAACAAAATGATAATTTACATTAACGGGCATAAAATCGTATAATTATGGTGCCTAAAAATTGTGCTTAAATAAGAATGAAGAAATTTTTAAAGAAATATTTAAATAAGCTTCTGGATATAGAACCGGGTGAATTAAAACCTGTGCTTTTACTGTTGTTCTTTTCATTCTTTCTTGGGATTAGTGTCGTAACGTATGACATTGGTTCCAGTACGATGTTCCTGGAAGTGTATGAGCAGAACCGAATCTCTGAAGCATTCTTTGTTTCAGGTTTATTGGGTGTTATTTCTACTTTGATCTTCGCATATTTTCAAAAGCGTATTCCCTTTTCAATCTTAGCGCGTATTACGTTACTGCTTGTATTGGTAACGGTTGTTGTATTCAGTTACCTGCTCCAGACCTTTCCGGAAGTACACAAGCTACGTTATCTGGTATTCGCAAGCTTAGGAAGTATCAATGCGTTGACACTACTTTGTTTTTACGGTATTATTGGTCGTTCTTTCAACCTGCGGAATGAAAAACGATTGACTGGTACCGTTGATCAGGGCCAGATGTTTGCAACGGTAATCGCCTTCTTCGTTGTATTCCTTATCCCGTCTGATGTACCCGTTGTGGACTACTTCTACTTCAGCGTAGGAGCCATGCTGGTATCTTTTGTGTTGTATCAGATCTTTATTCAGCAGCATCCAAACGAAAAACTTATAACCATCAATAAAAAAGAAGAACTGGAGGCTTCTCCGGATTTTAAACAGTTGTTCAATAACAAGTATATCCGTTTGCTGGCACAGCTTTCACTGATTTCGGTGATTATCCTGCAGTTCATGGAATTCTCCTTTTTCTCTGCAGGTCTGGAAGCATATAAAGAAGTATCGGCAGATGGCCGCGTTTACATCAATGATATTGACCTGGCAAACTTCCTTGCGGGATATGGTACCGTGTTAACGCTGTTCAATATGATTTTCCAGCTGGTAGGGGCAGATCGTATCATCAATACCGTAGGGGTGAAACTTTCTTTATTCATTCTACCGGTGCTGCTTGGAGTCTTCTCTATTCTTACGGCTCTGGTCGGCGGTTTCTTTGGAGATACCAAGTATGATGCATTTCTGGGAATCAACGAAACATTTATCCTCTTCTTTATCTTCGTTTGTCTGAGTAAGATTTTTTTACAGACCTGTATCGAATCGTTTGAAGAACCCATTTATAAAAACTTTTTCCTTCCGATCAATGCAAAGATCCGCCACGATGTACAGACAAAAGTGGAAGGCGTGTTCCGTCAGTTTGCGGTGGTTGTAGCTGCGGGTTTCCTGATTCTGTTTGGTATACTTTCATTCAAACTGATCTATTTCAGTGTGGCACTTATCCTGGCTGTGTGTCTGTATGCATACGTGATCGTGAAACTGTATACGGAATACCGTTCAACCTTGCAGGATACATTGACTACCCAACGCGGTAATCTGGATGTTCTGGACGATAGCAATGATAAATCGGTGCAGGCAATTCTGTTGCAGGAAATGAAAACGGAGAATGCAACACGCATCATCAATACGCTTAAGATGACGGAACGGCTGGATCCGGCGCTGCTGGAGAAAACAATATATTCATATATCAATCATCCGTCGGCACGGGTGCGCAATTATGTATTCAGAAAGATTGAAGATATTAAACTGCTTTCTGCTACGGATAATTTAAAAGGAATCATACACCGCACCGATACATCTGTTGAAACAAAAGCATTGGCAGAACATGCGCTTGCAAATTTCAATGAAGTAGAAAAGATGATTTCTTCTTCGGATCAGATTGTGAAACTATCACGCTCTAAAAATCCGGTGGATAAAGAACTGGCCGTAAAACTTATCCGAAATAATTTTAACGATGAAATGGCACGCCAGCTATTCGACCTGCTGCGCGAATCGAATCCACGTGTGCGTAAGTCGGCCTTGCTGACCGCAGGTACGATCAAACTTACTCAATACTGGATGTTGCTGATCGAGAACCTGTCGCTGCCGAGCTTTGCCAATGTAGCTTCGTCGGGTTTGCAGTATATCGGTGAAAAAGTTATTCCGACACTCGATCTGGCTTTCTATAAAACCGGACAGAACCTGCAGACCAAGATCCGTATCATTCAGGTATATTCTAAAATCGGCGGTGATAAAGCGATTGAAGCTTTGTGGAGCAAGATCAATTATCCGGACCGCAAAGTTGTATCAGAAGCATTGCTTGCTTTGCGTAACCTGGCATACATCGCAAAAGGCGAGCGTGCCAGTAAGATCAAACAATTGCTGATGCAGGAGATAGGCTTATGCGCCTGGAAGATTGCTGCGTTGGATGAGATCAATGAACAGACTGCACCAACGCCTTTGTACCAGGCATTGATCGAAGAGATCGAAGAGAACGACGAAAACATTTTCATGCTGCTCTCACTGATCTATCACCAGGCTTCTGTAAAGCTGGTGGAAGAGAACATTAAAAGCCGTACCGTTGAAGGTGTTCTGTATGCGATTGAATTGCTGGATGTATTTGTAGATGACGAGTTGAAGCCGATGCTGGTTCCATTGCTGGATCAGATTTCTATTACAGAGAAAATTGAAAAACTGCAAGCTTACTTCCCGCGGGAATCTTACGATGAAATAACAATTCTGTTTCATCTGATCAATAAAGATTACAATGAGATCAACCGCTGGACAAAAGCATGTGCTATCAATAAATTACTGACACTGAAAAATGTGAAAGTAAACGATACCATGATTGCGAATCTCTTTAATCCGGATCGCCTGATCCGCGAGATTACCGCACAGGTGATCAATACTGTTTCACCAAAAAGCTACCAGACTCTTTGCGATCGTATTTCTGAAAGACATAGAAAAGAACTGGATGCATTAATCTTTTCAACCAAGGCTACCAAGTGGAAAACATTGATGTTCTCTAAAATTACCTTTCTGAAATCCATACCAGTGTTCTCTCATATTTCAGGAGCCTTGCTTGCTGTAATGGCGGATTATATCGAAGAAGTATATGTGAAAGCAGGAGAGGTAATTCACCAGGGCAGCGTAAACGGTACACATCCCGTGTCGATTGTTTATTCAGGTATGATCGCCTTATCAAGAGCCGATGGTTCTGTTGAAGGTGAATACGGATCGAAGTATTTATTGGGCGATGAGTTGATCCTGGATACGGATGTGATGAATTATACAGTGACCGCATCAGAAGACACCATCTTATTTAAAATTGATAAAGACCGCTTCTTTGATATTGTTTCCAGTTACTATGTATTGTCCCGCGCAGTAATTCCTGCATTGAACAATGAACTGGAAGAAGCATATAATAAAAACGAATTAGTAGCTACTAAATAAAAAGCAAGAACGAAATGGCTTTTGAATACGACATATTTTTGAGTTATACGGAAAAGGATAATGAAAAGCTCCCCGGGCATGATACTGGCTGGGTGGATAATTTCAAGAAGTTCCTGGACACGCTGATCTCACAATTACTGCAACATCATCCAAAGATCATTACCAGCCAGGATGCGGCGGCGCAGGGAGTCAATCCTTACGAGAAGGCATGTGTAGTGATCTACCTGGTTTCTCCGGAGTATATTGTTTCCGGTGAATTCATCAAGGAAGCAGAATACTTACGTTTGCTGATGAACAGTCCGATGCAGATGCGCATTGACGGCAAGCTTAGAATGTTCAAGGCTTCCAAATCTTTCGTGGAGCCAGAGAAATATCATCCGCTGCTGCGTGAAATGGTGAGTTATGATTTGTTCATGTATGATCCGTTCACCGGATTGATGAAGGAATTCAACGCCTTCTTCGGACAGGATGCAGAGAAAACTTACTGGATGCGGTTGGTAGATCTTGCTTACGATATTTATAAAGTCATTTATTACAACCAGCCGCAAACAACCGGCAGCGAAAATAAAAAGGCCGATACTATGCCGGATGAATGCGTGTATCTTGCTGAAACCGGAAATGAGCTGCTGATCCAGAAAAATATTATCCGTCGTGAGCTGGAAAGACACGGGTACCATGTGTTGCCGGATAAAATGCTTTCCCTGGATGCACCCGATACGATTGAACGCATCAAAGCAGATCTTGATAAATGCAAACTTTCCATTCACCTGATGGGCGAATCATTTATAGATGAAGACTATGATCAGCGTGAAGAAGTGCGGTTAATGAAGCTGCAGAACCATATTGCTGTTGAATACAGCAACAGTAAAAAGAATACAACACCATTCAGACGTCTGATCTGGATTCCGCAGGATATGAATTTTGTGGATGACAAACAGCAGTTATTAATGGAGGCTTTTGTGAGCAGCACAGAATCCATGAATGGCGCGGAAGTATTGAAAATTCCGATTGAGGAATTTAAGTCGTTGATCAAGCGCGAACTTGCAAGCATCAAAGATGAAAAGGGGCACAGCTACATCATTCCGGAAGCTTCGTTGTCTTCTGATACCGGAAAGAATATTTATGTGATCGTTGATGCAATCGATTTGAGTAAATGTCAACCGGTAGTAAATCATTTAAAACAAAATGGTTTCGATGTGTTGTTGCCGATGTTTGAAGGCGATATCATGGAGATCCGTTCACGCCACCGCAATAATCTGAATGCCTGCGACTCCTGTCTGATCTTCAGTGATCAGGTTTCTGAGCAATGGCTGAAAAGTAAAGTGCTGGACATCCTGAAAGCTCCGGGCTTCGGCAGAAAGAAAAACATGATCGGTAAAGCGATTTATCTGACAACAGATAAACCGATCGATACAGAATATTACAAAAAATATAATTTCTCTATCATCCGCGCAAATGCCGGAAACTTTGAGAAAGATATTATTCACCCATTTCTGAAACAAATAACGGTATAAGAGTATGAGCGATTATCTACATCTTATCGATCAGGAACACATTGGACTTACGCGTGCCAAGCAGAATCCATTTCCGGGATTACGGGCTTTCCACGTAGACGAAAGCCATTTATTCTTCGGTAGAGAAGGACAGAGCGATGAAGTTCTGGACAAGCTTTCAAAAAATAAATTTGTAGGGATTATCGGTGCTTCCGGCAGCGGTAAGTCCTCGTTTATGTTCTGCGGTGTTATCCCGATTTTATATGGAGGTTTCCTTTCGCACATCGGTCCGAACTGGCATGTAATTACAACACGTCCGGGCGGCAGTCCGATTGACAATCTTTCGGAAGCTTTGCTGCAGAAAGACGCGACGTATCTGGTTGCAGACAATGATGACAAGCAGCTGAAGAAAACCATTACTTCGACCTTACTGAAGAGTTCTTCCCTGGGTTTGATCGAAGCGGTGAAACAACTGCATCTGGATAACGGACACAACGTGCTGATCGTAGCCGATCAGTTCGAAGAATTGTTCCGCTTCAAAAGAAGCGAAGATACCAGTTCTACCAACGAATCGCTGGCCTACATCAACTTATTGATGGAAGCCGTGAAAGACCTTAAGTCGAATATTTACGTGGTGATTACCATGCGTTCAGACTTTATCGGAGATTGCGCGCAGTTCCCGGAGCTGACAAAATACATCAACGAGAGTCACTATTTGATTCCGCAGATGGTGCGTGAGCAGAAACGTCTGGCGATCGAAGGACCGGTTGCTGTTGGCGGTGCGGAAATTTCTTCCCGCCTGGTGCAACAGTTATTGAATGACCTGGGTGATAATCCCGATCAGCTGCCGATTATCCAGCACGCGCTGATGCGTACCTGGACCTTCTGGGCAGAGAATCATGAGCCGGAGGAGATCCTCGACCTGAGACATTACGAAGCCATAGGCTCCATGTCGGGCGCCTTGTCGCAGCACGCCGATGAAGCATACGATGAACTGACCGAACAGCAGAAATTCTACTGCGAGATTTTATTTAAAACATTAACCGAGAAAGGTTCTGATTCTGCCGGGATCCGCAGACCAACGAAGCTGTCAACGATTGCAAAAGTTGCAGGCTGCAGTGAAGATGACATGGCGCATATCGTGGATCACTTCCGCGTGGAAGGTCGATCCTTGTTGATGCCGCCGGCACACATCAACCTGGATTCAGACAGCATAATTGATATTTCACATGAAAGTCTGATGCGGATCTGGACCCGTTTGAAAAAATGGGTGGAAGAAGAAGGCGAGTCTGCACAGATGTACATCCGCCTGTCGGATGCCGCTGCCAGTTACCAGATCGGAAAAGCCGGTTTATGGAGACCACCCGATCTGCAATTAGCCTTAAACTGGAAACAGAAAAATCAACCAACCTTAGTTTGGGCACAGCGTTATGACTCTGCCTTTGAGCGTGCCATGGTGTTCCTGGATACCAGTAACGCCGCGCACGAAGAAGAACAGCGACTGAAAGAACTTGCGCAGAAGCAGGCCTTGAAGCGTGCACGTACCGTAGCATTGGTGCTTGGTATCTTTACAATCATGGCCCTTGGTTCACTGGTGTTCTCGATCCTGAAAATGGTTGAAGCCGATCAGCAGCGTGCTGCTGCGGATGAACAAAGAAAGAAAGCGGAAACCAACGAAAAGATTGCAATTGCTCAAACTGCAGAAGCGGAAAAACAAAAAATAGAAGCTCAACGGCAGAAAGAACTGGCCGATATGGCTGCTGTTGAAGCAAAGCATCAACAGGAGGTTGCAGAGAAGAACGCGAAGGAAGCACAATTGCAACGAAACAAAGCGATACAATTTGCTGCCGAAGCAACCAAGCAGCAGAAGATTGCGGAGATGCAGAGCGAGCTGGCTATCTTTAACGAACGTGCAGCTACGGCACAGAAAGACCGTGCGGATAAACTACGTTTGTTATCCATCGCGCAATCGATGGCCGTACGTTCCGTACAGATCGAAGACGACTCCATGCGTAAAGGCTTGCTTGCTTTCCAGGCATATGAGTTCTACGATAAGAATGGCGGTAACGTAAACCAGCATGAGATTTACGATGGTTTGTATTATGCGTTAAAAGATCTGAAGAAATCGGAATACAATGCGCTGCATGGCCATAAAGATGCGGTGAAGTCTGTGGTGTACGGTCATGATGGAAAGGTATTGTATACCGCAGGTTCAGACGGTAAGATCCTGAAGTGGGACCTTGCAACGATGAATCCGAAACCGACCGTTGTATATGCAAACAATTATGCCTTCGGTGGTTTGTCGATCAGTCCGAGCAGCCAGTACCTGGCCTTTGGTGGATCTACTTCAAATGTCCGCATTGTGAATACCGCGAAACCGGAAGCAGAACCGGTTGTATTGAGTGGTCACCATAAAAATGTATTCTTCACACAGTTTACATCCGATGGCACGTCACTGATCACCGCGAGTCTTGACAGTACCGTAGTAGTATGGGATCTGGCAACCGGTAAATCTTCATCGGTTTATAGAGACAAAGGCATCATCAAAGCTGTTTCAGTAAATCCGCAGGGGAAAACCATTGCCGTGTCTAACGATGACGGTGAAACAACCATCGTTTCGTTGAACAATGCATTTACACCGTTTGTCATTGATCGGAACAATAACCCTATCAGTAGTCTGGTGTATAGCCATGGCGGCGAGTTCCTGGCGATCGGTAACAGCCTTGGCCTGGTTCGTATCATGGATGTGGAAGGCAAGCGTCTGGTAGTAGCGCTGCCGGGACATAAGGCCCGCGTCAATGAAATGCAGTTCAGCAAAGATGATTCGAAGCTGGCCTCTGCCAGCTTTGACGGAACCATCCGTGTATGGGATCTTTCGGAACTGAGCGAACAGCCACTGGTCTTAAAGGATCACAGTAACTGGGTATGGTCAATGACCTTCAGTCCGGAAGGCGATAAGCTGATCGCCGGCTGCGGAGATAACCTGATCCGTGTATGGCCGACGAGCAGCAAGATCATGGCGGACCAGATGTGCGGACTGTTGAAACGCAACATGACCGGTGCTGAGTGGAAACGCTACGTAGCGAAAGAAGGTGTTCCGTATGAACGTACATGTCCGGAATTGCCAAGCCAGGAAGAAAATATGGATAAAATATATTAAGGAGGAAACAATGAAAAAGAGATTCACTCCGCTGAGTACATTTTTATGCGCTGTACTGTGCCTGTTTGCAGGAACAGTACAGGCGCAGAATAAGAACAAAGATTCGATTATAGAGAACCGCTGCGTGCAGCTGCTGCGCGATGCCGAGAAGACGTACGAAGCCGGTCGCATCAATGTCATTGAAGACATGCTGTTGCCGTGCATCCAGAGCGATGGGTTTAGCAAGTTTGAAAAACTGCAGGCATACCGCCTGATTATTCTTTCAAAACTGTTTGATAACCGCGATGAAGAAGCGAACAAGTATTTCCTGGAGCTGATCAAAACAGACCCGGAATACCAGGTGAACCCGGTAACCGATCCGTCTGAGTTTATCAACCTCTTTAATTCATACCGCACCAATCCGGTGTATTCGCTGGGTTTTAAAGTAGGAATGAACTCTACCAAACCGAATTCCTTTGTGCCTTACGGGGTATATAATACCGAAGAGCATACAGGTGATTACAAAGGTTTGCTGAATGTACACTTCGGTTTCAATGCAGATATTTACCTGAATAAAAAATTCACCCTGGGTGCTGACGCCTTGCTGTCGTTCAAACGCTATCAGTATAAAAATACGCTGATGGATTATTCTGAACTGACCTGGAAAGAAACGCAGCTGTGGCTGGAGCTACCGGTGGTGCTGAAGTATACGATGGGTAAGCAAAAATTACGCTATTATGTACAGGGCGGTGCTGCTGTATCCATGATCATGAATGCGAAAGCAAATGTAACGCGTAAGGATATCAATACGCAGTCGAACCAGGCGATCGGTCCGGATATCAATACACGTGACCTGCGCAACATGTTTAACTACTCATTGGTAGCAGGGGCCGGGCTGCGTTATAAAGCTGGTTACGGTTATATTGTGCTGGATGCAAAATACATGTACGGACTGAACAATATTTCCGACGTGCATGATAAGTACAGCAACGCCGACCTGGTTTACAAATACGGGTATATCGACAACAACTTTACCCTCAATTCACTGATGTTTTCTGTAGGATACTACAAGTCGTTCTACAAGCCTAAAAAATTACCTACACATGAAAAATAGAATACAGGCATCTATCATTTTTCTTTCGCTGGCATCTATGGTGCTTGTGCTGGGCAGCTGCCGCAAGGAAAAGATCAAACCTGAACAAGCAAACAGTTTTATAAAATATTACGGCAAGGGTGGAACCCAGAAAGCCGGCAACGTAGCGCTTACGCCCGACGGCGGTTACATTCTGGTAGGCACAACGGATTCATACGGCAACGGTAAGGATATCCTGGTGGTTAAGACAGACCAGTATGGGAACGAGCAATGGAGCAAGGTACTAGGCGGTGCGGGCGATGATGAGGGGCAATATGTTTTAGTAACTAAAAACGGAGATTATGTTATTGCCGGATCAAAAACGGATGTTTCTAATTCTAAAACCAATGCATCTCTTATCAAAATGAATGCCGGAGGAAGTATTTTATTTGATTCATTATATGGAGATAAAAACTATAATGAAAAGTTTAATAAAGTACAGGAAACTTTAGACGGTGGTTTTATTGCGGTAGGGCAAACAGATAAAGTTAATCCTACGAAACCTGAAGGAACATCTACAGATGATAAATTAGACATGCTATTGTTAAAAATAAATACTAATGGTTTAAAAGATTGGGATGTAGTCATTGGTATTAAATATTCTGATATAGGCACTGCTGTTCAACAATATGATGATGATGAATTTGCGACAACAGCGACAAGTACCAGTTCAACAAATTCAGATATTCAGATAACACGAGGCAGGATTCAGATTGTAAATAATAAAGCTGATTACACAGCTGTAGCGAATCAGAATAAATCATCTTTAAATAAAGATGTACTCACAGCAGTTGATTTGATATATGAAACCGGCAATGCTTTTTATATAATAGGGAGCACCGGAAATAATGAAGAAATTTATCTGCTTAAACTGGATAACAACGGGGTTCAGGTATCTGATGGTTTTGCAGCATTCGGAACTTCAGGTAAAGATATTGCAGCAGCATTCCAGCGTACATCAGATGAAGGATTTATTATTACAGGTTCTACAACAGCTACATCATCGAATGATGAAACAACAGATGTATTATTAATTAAAACAGATGCTGTAGGTAAACCAATCTGGATAAAACAGTTTGGTGGGACGGGAAATGATACAGGGACAGGTGTACAGATTACTTCTGATGGAGGTTATATCGTATCAGCATCAATTGCATTCGGTGGAAATGCCACAGGCGCAAATACCGTCATGTCTTTGATACATGTAGATTCTAACGGAGAGTTGAAATAATAAAACTAGAATTGATTATAAAATGAATATTGTGTTTTTGGGTAAACAAATAAATCAAATGAAAAACATCGTTTTAGCAATTGCTGTGTTGTTTTCCGTGCATACTATACAAGCTCAGGTTATAGTTACATCTGGGGGAAATGTAGATATGTGTGTAGGTGGTGCGTATAAGACAATACCGGACTTTAAAGTTGCAGAGAAGGTTAATACAGATTTTAATGCATCAACAAGTTTACAGACATATGAATTAAGTGCGCCGAACAATTTTGAATTTAATCCTGGGGTAGGCGGTGTTGCAACACCTGCAAGTACAGATATTTCCTTTGCGTATCTGAATGTAACAGCAAACAAAATCACCTTGAATTATTTTTTAAATGCTACCGCAAAAAAAGACAGCTTTATTTTTCAGAATATTCAGGTTAGGGCAGTTGGAACAAATTCTTCAAACGATCTTCGCTTTACAGGAGGTACTGCTTCTCAAAATCAAAATAATACAAATCAATATGTACATGCACATTTAAACAGTACACAGCTTAATGTGACTTTAAATTTAGGATCGTTGAGTAACTTATGTATTAATGCAGGAGATAAAACATTAAATGGAGGAAATCCAGGTGGAGGAACTTATAGCGGAACTGGTGTTACAGGAAATACATTTAGTCCGACTGCTGCCACTGTTGGTACATACACTATTACATATACTGTGTTTCAAAGTGGTTGTACTATGTCCGCAACGGGAACAATCAAAGTAAATCCTAAACCGTCAGTAACATTTTTTGGCTTAGATAATACTTATTGTTCGAACGGCCCAGATGATGAATTGACAGGATTTCCTGCCGGAGGTACCTTTTCAGGTAGTCAGGCAATTAGCGGAAATGTTTTTAGACCATATGCTCCTTCAGTTGGAAATAAAAACATTACTTACTCTTATACTGATGCTAATGGCTGTTCTGATTCATATACACTTCCTACAACTATTTTGCAAGCTCCAAGTGTAACAATTTCGCTTAATCCTAATAAAACTAATTTTTCACAATCAGAAAATCCGGTAACAATTGATGGTACTCAATCTGATCCAAACACTGGAGGTACAATTACAGTTACTGGAAATGGAGTAAGTACTGTTAGTGGTGTGAGTAAGTTTTATCCAAATTTAGTTGGGGCGGGTTCAATGACTATCACAAGAACTCTCGTAGCTCCTAATGGTTGTAGTGCAGAAGCAAAGAAAACAGTTGTTGTATCAGCATCTAACGGGACGGTTATTTCTAATTTAGGAAATCAATATTGTATAAATGATGCTGCTGTTACAGTCAGCTCTAACAATAAGCCTGCAAGTTTTTCTGGGCCGGGAATTAGTAATGTTGACTTTATAAATGGTACTGCAACGTTTACTCCATCTATAGCATATCCTTCAATTACTTCAGCTCAACCTTACGTAGAAATAGAGCTATTATACGTAGATGGCAATGGCGTTGTTGATAAAGTTAAACAACAAGTTTTTATTTACGCTCTTCCTGAAGTTACTTTATATGGTGCTCCTAATATACAAACTAAATATTGTAGCTCAGATCCTCAGGTTCAAATGTTGGCTTTTCCTACAGGAGGTACATTTGGTATAAATGGAACTGGTGGAATTAGCGGTTCAATCTTTACTCCTGCCAATGCATCTAAAGGAATCAATTTAACAATAACATATACATATACTGACGTTAATGGGTGTACAAATACTTCCAGTGTTCCTACTAGAGTAGAGCAAACACCTACAAATGTTAGCTTTACAGGCTTGTCTTCAAAATATTGCGAGAATGGCGCTATTTCGACTTTAACTGGATTCCCCGATACTACAGGAGTGTTCTCAGGAAATGGAGTAAATGGAAATAAATTTGATCCTAAAATAGCCGAAACGTATAATACCTCAACAAATATTGTACAAACAATATCATACAAATGGACAGACCCAGTTACATTATGTAGTAATACAAGCAGCCAAGATGTGGAAATTAATAAAAAGCCTCAAGTATCTTTAAATGGGTTAAACTCGAAAGGCGAATATTGTTTTGGCGATGGAGATATTTCGTTAAATGGGTTTCCTAGTGGTGGTACTATAGTCATGACAACAATTGGTTCAACAATTGATAACGGTTTAACTTTTGTCACTACTCCAACTAATATATTTAAACCTTCAAAAGCAAATGCTGGAAGCTATAATTTAACATATACGTATGTTCAACCAATAACTACCTGTTCAAACCAGGATACAAAAACAATTGTTGTTCACAAACTTCCTACTGTAAGCTTTACAGGATTAAATACTCAATATTGCGATAAAGATGCGCCTACAACGTTAACTGGTAATCCTGAAGCTACATCAGGATTAACAACTGGAACGTTTTCCGGTTCAATAGGAATTGCTGGGAATAGCAGCTTTATTCCTAATCTTGCAGGAGTAGGCGAACATAATATAAAATATACATTCATAGATGAAAATGGTTGTATAAATAGTGCTACTAAGACTTCAATTGTATATGGTAAACCAGTGCCTTATTTTAAATTATCATCAGTTTGTGAAGGTGATACAATTCATTTTAGAGATTCTAGTTCTACAGTAGACGCAGTATCAACAGCAATGAGTATGATTAATCAATGGAATTGGCAAATAGATAATACTACATTTAATAAGGAATATGTTGATACAACTCTTAAACAAGGGAATCATATAATTATTTATAATGTCACTACCTCTGCAGGATGCACATCTAGTATTTCTAAACCTATATATATCGGACCTTATCCAATTATGGGATTTTCTTGGGATAACGTTTGTAATGCAGATAATACAGAGTTTGATAATTCTACATATATGCCTGATGGCTCTTCGGGATGGATTGATACAATTCGTTGGACTTTTGGCGATGGGGGATTTAAAAATTATAAGGCGAATAACAATAATCCTTCTATAGATTATTGGAATGTAAATCATACATATCCTACCTATGGAATATATAATGTAACTCAAACTGCGATTACTAATCTTAACTGTAAAGCTATTGATTCTCAAAAAGTCTATATTTTACCTTCTGAGGTAGTTACACCTTCTCATCCATATTCTAACGATTTTGAGTCCGATGAAGGCGGTTGGGTTTCAAGTGCTATCTATGATGATATTTCTACCTGGAAATGGGGAATAGCAAACAAGTCTGTAATTAATACTGTTTCCGAAAACGACCACGTCTGGGTAACCGGTTTAACAGGCGCAAACAAGCCAGATGAAGTTTCTTATGTCTATAGCCCATGTTTTAACTTGGCGTCCTTGACTAAACCAATGATTAGAATGAATATCTGGAGGGGGATGGATACAATATCAAATTATAGTGGTGCTGTTTTACAATATTCTGCTGATGGTGTTATATGGAGAAAAGTCGGTGATAAAAGTGGAGAAGGTATAAATTGGTATAACAATACAGGAAACATTAACTCTAAACCCAATGGAAATTTTGAAGTAAATCAGGATGGCTGGACAGGTATGGATAGTTTGGGGTGGGATAATGCCAGACACGTACTTGATACGGTAATTTCTGCAGCTGGGACAAATAATTTAAGATTTCGTATTGCTTTTGCTGCATCCAGTACTCCTTATAATGGCTTTGCTTTCGATGATGTATGGATTGGCGAACGAAGTAAATTTGTATTAACAGAACATTTTACAAGTAATTCATCTATTCCAGCTATTTCTGAAAATAGCTACATTAACGGAAAGACAAATTTAAATATTAAAGACATGGCACAATTACAATATCATACAGGTTTTGCAGGGCCCGATCAGTTATTCAGTAGAAATGTTTCAGATCCGGGTGCCAGGGCTTTGTATTATGGTATTTCACAGGTGCCAGCGTCAACACTTGATGGATCATATTATAATGGAAGTACACGAGGTGTTGACGATCGTAGAATCAGGTCAAGGGTATTGGAAGATCCTCAATTCAGCGTAGATATTCAGCCAGATTTATTTGATCCTGCTTCACAGAATATATCAGGGAGCGTTATTGTTGAAAGTAAAATTCCGGTTTCTAATAACGTTACTGTACAGATTGCTATCCTCGAAAGATATGTTAATAACGTACAGGGGCAGAATAATGAAACAAGCTACCAATGGGTGCATGCTAAATTTTTACCTGATGCTGCAGGGAAAAGCTTTGGGCCGAATTGGTCTGTAGGCCATACTGAAACTTTACCATTCAGTTGGGATTTCAATGCATCGACGGTTTATAATCCCGATAAAATTGCTGTGATAGCTTTTGTGCAGGATAATGTTACAAAGGAAATTTATCAGGCAGCTTACAAAGGTGTAGGTGCTACAGTCACAACAGGAGTGTTTGATCCTGCAGAAGCAACATCAACTGTTTCATTGTATCCGAATCCTGCTGATGATATTACTACAGTTGTATTGAATGGAAAGCTTTCAGGGAAATATAATTGGTTAGTGATAGATGAAATCGGAAGGATAGTAGATGAAGGAGTTCTTACTGATGGTGTAGATGGCTTTACTATTAAAACTCAAAACTATACTAATGGTTTTTATACCCTGCGTTTAAGCAATAATAACAGCGGAGTAAAGACACAGAAGTTTGTGGTGATACATTAATATAATTATGAATTATGAGTTATAAATTATGAATTTATAACTAGTAACCTCCAGAGTTTTACATTAAACGGGAATTATCCTTTAAAGTGTCTAACCTTGGAGGTTTTTGTTTCTATGATTTATTCAATTCTTTCTTAATATTGTTACTTACTAATGTGTAATAATATACTTATTTTTGAAACGATGGATTTACAGGATTTTTAGTTCCTTAATTTTATCAAGTATTATTTTATTATTTGTTTTAAAATCTTTTAACTATGCTTCGTACAATCAGCTGCTTTGTATCACTTGTGATAAGTGTATGTATGTTTTCGTATCAATCTTTTGGGCAATTGCCTTCGGCAACATTGAGTGGTGGTGGAACTATTTGTGCAGGCATGTCAACAAATCTCACGATTACATTTACAGGAACAGCCCCTTGGGGGTTAGCTTACTTTGCAGGGCATCAGTTGTATGAATTAGCTGGAATAACTCAATCTCCATACATATTTACTGTATCTCCAAGTGTTAGTACAAGCTATTATCTATCCGACATGTCAGATAAGAATGGTAGAGGTACAGTGAATGGTCAAATAGACATTTTAGTTAATCAAGGGAAAGAACTTCCTGGTCCAAGTACAATTCAAATTACAGGACCTAACCCAATATATTGTCCCTCAGGTCAAACTATATTGACAGCACCTTCTGGTTATAGTTATTATAAATGGATGAAAGGGGCTGAAAATGGTTTAGTTTCGCTTCCAGATCAACATTCGCAAACATTGAATATTTCAAATCAGCAAGCAGGTTCTTATTCATATATGGTAAGTTCTATGGATGCTAGTTGTAATAGCATAATATCAACTCCAGTTATGATAAGTGCTACGGAAGCATTTTCCAAACCTATCATTACTGGAAATAATTTTATTCAATGTGGAAATCCTCAAAGCAATGTATTAACAACTGCAGCAGGATTTGTAAATTATGAATGGAGGTTGAATGATATTATAAAACAGACTGGGGCTTTGAATACCATTGATGCCAAATTGTTTGGAAGTGGCAATTATACAGTGAGGGTTTTAACGAGCAATGGCTGTTCAAATGTGTCAGTCCCTTTTTTAGTAAGTCAATTGGAAGCTTTTCCTAAGCCAGTTATTCAACCAAATTCTGGATCTGGTATCTATTATGTGCGTTGTAAAAATGGGAATAATATCCTAACTGCTCCTGCAGGGTTTGTTAAGTATGAATGGAAAGTAAATAATACTATAAAACAAACGGGATCATCGAATACTATTGATGCAAATCTATTTCCAAATGGAGATTACTCGGTAACTGTATATGATATAAATGGATGTTCCAGTTCATCTGATAATTATTTAGTTAATTTAAAGCCTCCCGGAACTCCTCCAATTTTAAACACATTGCCTTCTCGTGTAATATGTCCAGGCACTCCTGTAATTATTTTTGCTGATGGATATACCTCTTATCAATGGAATACAAGTGCAACAACGGATCAAATTAGCGTAACTCAACCAGGAACTTATTCTGTAACGGTGACAGATATTTCTGGTTGTGTAAATACCGGTTCTATAACAATAACACAACCCTCTACGAATATAAATCTTATCATTGCTTCAGATACACCACTTATTCAATGCAAATCAGGATATGCTAATCCAGTAGTTACGTTGACTTCAACATTTAATGATTATAATTATTTACCTATATGGATGAAAGATGGGCAACAATTTTCGGGTGGGTCTGTTCTTACTACTTCTATTTCAGGAGATTATACATTAAAAGTTATACCTTTTAACATAGTTCCAACAGTTTGTTATACAAATTCTAATACCATTAGCGTACGAATTACAAATCCGCCAGTACCTGATGCAAAATATAGTTGTGGTAGTCTTACTTCCTATATTCATTCAGTTACTGGAGCCAATCCTGGCCAAATTTATAAATGGTATATAAATAATTCTACTGCAACTCCCTTATACACATCAACAGGAAGTACCGATAATACATATACATCTAGTAATAGTAGTTTATATGTTTCAATCTATGATCCAATAAATGGATGCGAAACCCAAAGATCGAATAGCTATTATCAAATTGATCCTCTAAAATTATCAGATTCATGGTTCAATATCTGTGAGAATAAACCTTTGACAATACATGCATCAGGTGCAGCAAGTAATTCAACGTATTTATGGTACTCTACTCCTACAGGTGGTACCCCATTGATTACTAACACTGCATCTTCATATACAATACCTTCTATTACATCTGATCAGGTATATTATGTAGATGCAATAAGTTCAAAAGGATGTAAAACGACACAAAGAGCAACTATTAATGCCTATTTTGTTAAACCACCAATTATTTCTGTTCCTCCTATTATATGTTCTGGAAGTAATGTGACGATTACTGCTTCCAATATAAACTTAACAGGTTCGACTATTTGGTATAATTCTCCTGAAACAACATCGATGTTAGCAATTGGAAGCCAACTTAATCTTACAAATGTTTTCAACAATCAGAAATATTATGCTTCATTTCGCGCACAACTTAGTTCTGACGATGGTAGTTATTGTGAGACAGCAAGGACAGCAATAGATATTAATATTGTTGCGCCACCAGTAGCTACGTTTTCATTTACAGCTAAATGTGATCAATCAGCGCTATTAACATATACCGGTAATGCATTAACAAATGCAACTTATCAATGGAATTTTGGAGATGGAACGATTATATCGGGAAGTAGTTCAGGCCCATATGTTATACGATGGACAACACCAGGATGGAAAAGTATTTATTTATCTGTAACTAATCCAAATGGCTGTTCTCAGACCTATTCTCAGGTATACAACATTCCTGCTGCACCTGTGCCATTACCATTTTTTTCATTAGCTACTACAACTTATTGCCAGAATACAACACCAATTGCATTGACTGGTTCTCCAGCTGGCGGAGTCTTTACTGGATCAGGTATCAGTGGCACAACTTATACACCATCAACAGCAGGTACAAGCACAATTACTTATTCATACACCAATCCTACAGATGCCTGTGTATACACAACTGTAAAAAATGTTACCGTCAATCCACTCCCTACTGTCAGCATCATCGGCTTAAATACTTCTTACTGCCAGTCTTCAACAGGCGTTCCGGTAACTGTTAGTCCCACTGGCGGCACCTTGTCAGGTACCGGTATCAGCGGCAGTACTTTTACACCTTCAACTCTGGGGCAGCGCACAATCAGTTATACTTATAAAGATGCCAATAATTGTAGCAATACAACTTCACAATCAGTAACCGTTAATCCGGTTCCGATAGCAAGCTTTACAGGTCTTGACGCTGGCTATTGTCAAAGCAGCCCATCTTCTGTATTGACCGGTATTCCAGCTGGCGGTACCTTCAGTGGCGATGGAATTGCAGGTAATACCTTTACACCAACGAAGACAGGTACCAATACCATAACTTACACGTATCAACCTAATGGCTGCGGAGTGCCTGCTGTGAAAACGACTATGGTATCTGCGGCGATCATTCCATCGATAACGATTTCCTCATCTGTTCCCTGGGCTATCTGCGGCCAAAGTGTTACCTATACTGCAACATTGACCAATATAAACACACCGGCACTGCAGTGGTACCGCAACGGACAACCAGTCAGCGGAGCAACTACCACCACCTTTACCGTAAATGCTGCTTATGGAGACCGGATTTCCTGTAAAGCCAGCTTTACTGATGTGTGCCTGAAAGCTCCTGTTGAACTGATGTCGGCAGTGTATGAGCAGAACGTGACTGTGCCAACCATCAACTACCTCAAGCTCGACGGAATAGATGATAAAGTTACCATTCCGACAAATGCTGCATACGATTTAGGAAGCGGTGATTTTACGCTGGAAGCTTTTGTAACCGTTGATGTACGCTCAACAGCTCCGACACCAATTCTCTCGAAAAGAACAACTGCAGCCAATGGGTTTGTATTGTATCTAAACGATAATACATTAACATTGAAAATCGGCAGCACCGTTTATAACAGCAGCACATTTACTTCTATTAAAGACCAGTATCTGCATCAGGTAGGAGTAAGTCGCCAAAGTGGTATGATTACTTTTTATCTGGATGGCAGGACAATAGGCACTGCCAGCAGCACGCTTTCCATCAATTCAACGGCAAACCTGCTACTTGGTAGTGATGTTGTCGATGCCAGCTACCTGAAAGGTTATATACAGAATGTGAATTTTTCGTCACTTGCAAATGATTTTACCAGCACTGTTGGGTTGCAGATTTCACCACGCTCTTCTGTAGGTATTATCGGCAGCTGGTTTATGACCGGCTGCAGCGGACAAAGCTTTGTAAAAGATTACAGTACTGTTTCAAATAACGCTTATCTGGGTGCTGTATCAGGCGCTGAATCCAGCGATCCGGTATACAGCAATCCGCCGAAGGTGATCCTTTATACTCCGAACACAGTTATGAATGCACTTTCATTTGTATCGGAGGCCAATAATTCCAGGCACGTAGAAATACCAAACAACGGCGCATATGGCGCATTCAATTCGAATTTTACAATCGAAGCTTTTGTACAGGGTGCGAACGCAAAGGTGAACAGCTATCCGACGATACTTTCGAAAAGAAGCGCTTCTACCAACGGTTTGGCGATTGGTATCAATAACGGAAAAGTATTTGTATCACTCGGCAGCAATATATTTTATGATAACGGTTCATACACTCTGAATACTTCCAGCTGTAATCATATTGTGCTTGTCGGCCAGAGGTTTCTGAACAAAACTTTCTTCTATGTATTTGTAAATAGTGTTCAGACGTATTCATTTTCGATGAGCGGATATTTTAACACATCAGATCCGATCTGGATCGGGAATGACCGCGGCACACCAAATGTATTTAATGCTTCCATTGATGAGATCCGGATCTGGAATTCATCCCGGTCACCGGATCAGATTACCGGCAACCGCAATAGCGTATTCAACAGTGCCACACCCAACCTGATAGGTTATTACCGCTTCCGTGAAAATATTAATTCACAGGTTGTGCTGGATGAAAGTTCGCTGGGTAATCCGGGTTTCCTTGGTAATTCCACCGCGCTGGATATAAACGATCCGCTCCGTGAAGTGATCAGCTGCTATACGAATTCGCGCGTAGCCAGCCCGGAAGAAACAATAGCCCCTGACCAGTTTGAAACAACAGAGGTGCAGACTCCATCTGTATTGCTTTATCCAAATCCGTTCGGAACAAACTGCAAATTGCAGATTCAGTATCTGGATGCTGAGGTAACCATTCACATCATGGATGCAGCGGGCAATATTGTTTTTGTTAAGGAAAATCATCCGGCTGGTGAAGAATTGGTATTCGGTGATGAGCTGCCGCAAGGTATGTATATCCTGCAATGCATCGGGCATCCGGAGTTGAAGCCGGTGAAGTTTATAAAGATGAAATGAGGATAATTATGAATTATGAGTTATAAATTATGAATTGATTGTTAGAGTAAAATAAGTAAGCCTTCGTGGTTTTATGCCGATTAAGTCGGTAGAAAACCCTGGAGGTTTTTCTTTATACTGCCACCATTGTATTCATAGGTACGATACAAAAAACTGAACCATATGAGTAAGAACTGTTCAGGACTTTTTATTGTTCACGATAATAAATATTGCGTATCTTAAGTGTAGCGTTTAGAATGTAAAGTGTAGTCGTTTCTTCGTTAGAGTTGTTAGCGCAAACATTTGCTTGTGCCGCACTAATAATCAGGAACAAGCAAATGCTTACGCCAGCGTTTCGACTTTAAACTACCAATTCATAATTTATAATTCATAATTCATAATTCAAATGACACAACCCTGGCCCTGGTATATCTCCGGTCCGCTGCTCGGACTCATGGTACCGTTGTTATTATTCATCACCAACAAACAGTTTGGCGTATCTTCCAACTTCAGGCATATCTGCGCGATGATTGCACCGAAGTCGATCAACTTCTTCAATTACGACTGGAAACAGGAAGCCTGGAATCTCGTGCTGATCCTCGGTACTGTTGTGGGGGCATTGATCGCACATGCATTCCTCAATCCAACTATCGGTGTGGGAGATGATACGTATGCAATCCTGCATCAGCAGGGCGTACAAAGCTTTGATGGGTTTGCCCCGGCGGATATCTTCTCCTGGGAAGGCTTGTTTACATTAAGAGGATTTATCATGATCGTAGTCGGTGGCTTTCTGGTAGGCTTCGGCACCCGTTATGCGAACGGCTGTACTTCTGGTCATGCGATCATGGGCTTGTCGATGCTGAATGTAAACTCACTGATCGCAGTGGTAGGTTTCTTCATCGGCGGACTGGTGATGACGTATCTGGTGTTGCCGTATGTATTGGCACTGTAGCGGCAATAAGACTCAACGATATATTATTAATTGATCTTCAATAGCAGACAGGTGTAAAGTTTAGAGTGTAAAGTGTAGTCGTTTCTTCGATAGAGCTGCTGGCGCAAGCCTCAAAATAATGATAAATTATGAGTTATAAATTATGAATTATAAAAACGCCTACACTTTACACTCTAAACTTGTTCTTTACTTTAACAAAAAATTAAATACCAGCGTCTGGAAACTCGTAACTAGCAACTCGTAACTCATATGAAATACATCAAATTCTTTCTCATCGGTATCTACTTTGGCATTGTACTTACCAAGGCCGAGGTGATTTCCTGGTTTCGTATCCAGGAGATGTTTCACTTCCAGAGCATACATATGTTTGGGATTATAGGCTCTGCCATTGTTGTTGGAGCAACGTCTGTTTTCCTGATTAAGAAATTTAATCTGAAAACATTCGGCGGAGAAGATATTCGCTTGATCAGCAAAGAATATCACAAAGGCTTATTGCCTGGCGGTATACTTTTCGGACTGGGCTGGGCCTTAACCGGCGCTTGTCCGGGGCCAATGTTTGCGCTGGTTGGTAATGGCGTACAGGTAATGCTAGTTGCGATCCTGTCTGCTATTGCAGGTACGTTTGTGTATGGCGTGGTGAAAGATAAGCTGCCGCAGTGAACTGAAATTCCAAAACACAAAAAACAAATTCCAAACGAATAAACCCAGACTCGTTTGGAATTTGTTTTTTGTGTTTTGTTTTATTTAAATCTTGTGCCAAACTACTTCCAGTAAATTAATATGGTGCCACAGCTTTAAAAAGATTCCGAAGCAGATCAGCAGGCCCAGTGCGAATGCAACGATAATGCCTGGCAGACCACTGAAAATACTTTTTGTTTTCTTTACAAAACTTTTAGAGATCATTTCAGCAACACTGCCCAGGAAGGTAAAGATCGGGTAGTAGATCACCACGATGATGCCCATTTGTATGGCCGTTAAATGATACGGATCCTTATAACCAGTGTGGATGTTCAGATAATTTTTTGCAATCGTTGATACGATCTCTGCAATGAAAATGGTTAAAATGAAAATACAGAATTTAGTAATCGATTTTGAATTCATTGTTTTAAGGAGTTTGCGTAAAGTTCTTTTAAGTATGGGGAATTTTTAAATTGTTTAATAAGGTCAGAATACAGCAGTATTACTTCGATTTCTTCGTAGTCATATGAATTAATATCGCGCTCATCTGTATAAAAGAAATGGATGCCATCTTTCTCAAGCTGCCAGGCATCTGCAAGTTCTACAATGTTTTCCCGATCTGTGCAGGGCAGCTGAATGTCGCGCAGTGAATCCAGCTGCAAAAGCAGCAGAGTGCTGAGCATGTTGTTGCTTTTAATGTGATTGGTAATATCACCCAATGATACAGGTACAAGTACATTATTTTTTACAGTATATGTTGTATCAATGCGGGTAATGTAATTACCATATCGATCCTCTCTGTTATAGAAGTATCGCACCTCTGATAAATTGTCGGTTAATACAACGGATTTAATATCGGTAGTTGCATAGAAGTCGGAGTTGTAACCAGACCAGTTGTAGAACTCTTCATCTTCAATAGCTGCTTTTTCATCCATCAGGTCTGAGATGTATGTATCGTCAAATACTGTTATGGAAGGATAAGCTGAAAAATCTTCTTCATCGGAAGACTCTTCAGCAACTGTATTGCAGTATACCTGCAGTGCTTTATTGTTTGTCAGTATTTGGATCGGGGATGTAGTCGAATTGTTCATGAAAAGACTTACTGAACCTGATCCTTCGAGATAAGATTCATCTTCGTTTAAAAAAGGCAGGTTCAGTATTTTGACATGATCTTTAATAGTCTTAGTTGTTTTCTCGTTGGCTGGTATTAGCCAGTCATCACCGCTGAAATATCCCCAGTGGTTATTTTTATTTATTGCGAGAATGTTGTTTGGAAGGAATGTGATTGTATTTACAGAGTCAATACGGTGATTATGGATATACAGATCGCAGCCAAAAGGACTGTCTGTGCTTGTGGTCTTATAGCACATGAATATGCTGTCATTGATCTGTTGAATCTTTTCATATTGATATGGCACAAGCGGCTCAAGCGTAGTGCATTTTATCACACCTGATTTGAATGCATCGTCTTCTTCTATGTATACACGCACAGCAGCATAGGGAGTATGTGATAATACCACTGGAAAATCAAAGTGCAATGGATTTTTAATTTGCTGATCTTTGTTCAAGATCTTCCAGGCTGTAGAGTTTTTCGGAATGCCCCAGAAATAATCTAGTTCTGCATCGTAGGCTGTAATCGCTGAGTATTCTGCAGGGATTGTTATTTCATTGTTTGTATCAATAATTCCCCAGTAGCCTGCTTCATTTTTGATTATAAACGATTCTTCAGCAAAAGGACTTTGTTCAATGAATACATGCTCAGGTTGAATAATAGTTTTTCCTTCTATATCAATAATGCCGAACAGACCGTTGTGTATAATGTTTGTTTGTCTGCGCTCATCTTTAAAAGGTATTATAAAATCGTATGTGGGAAGCAGTATATGTTCCATGTTCGGAGAAATAAGACCATATTTTCCTTCGTAATAAATAAGTCCGCTGCATGAAATATTTTCTTCCTCAAGCGTAGATGTAGTATCAGGGAAATGGTATTCTGTTTCTGATGAAAGGTCAAGCCAGGTAATGCTGCTATCCGCATGGATTGTTATTAGTAATGGCAGTGGTTCGCTATACTCCAGTTCACGCTCATAATTTTCAGAACCGTCTTCATAATACTCAGGTGTATATGCATAGAGTGTTCGCAGGTAATTGATGTTCGGGTAGTAGCCCGTATTAAGTAACTTACCTTCGAGATTTGCAATCTGAAAACCTTTTGAAGAATGCAGGATGTATACGAATGTGTTGTTACTTCTTTCAAGCAGCGTAATGGTGTCATAGATACAGGGGACAAGCTCTTTGCCCGTGAGGTCGATCAGCGTGAATTTGTTTTTATAACTGGCAATAAATGATTGTGGAGTATATATCCGTTCATCAATATTGATCGTGTTGTATTTTTTCTTTGTAATCTGCTTTCCTGTTTTGTCGAAGAGTACGCTCTGTTTTTTTACAGTATTTGTCAGTATAAATGAATAGTTGCCTGCATACGAAAGATTTTGATAATGATCATATACAAAGGGGATGATTGTTTTTTCATTGCGGTTGATGGCGCCATAGAAATTATCTTTTTGAGTGATAAAACATATGGAATCATAAACGTCAATTTTGGAATATTCATTGGTCGTAATAAATCTGTTTCTTGTAAGGTCAAACAGTTTCATTCTTACATTTTCCTGCTGTGTGATATAGATTTTTGCGAGCTCGTACTTGTCAAACTGGATAAGATTAACATTTTGGATAATCAATTCACCTTTGTAATACAAGCCCTGTAATTTATTTGTCAAGACAATCACATAGTTGTTTCTGAAGTCTTTGATCTTATAAGGTATGTCGGTTATAACGATTTCTCCTGAGTCATAATCAAAAACAGAATAGATGGAATCTTTTCGTAAAATATAAAAGGAATATTCATTTTTTATGTATGTGTAATTAAGCGGTACCACAATTTTACCTTCAGCGTTCATTAATCCGCTCCGTTCATTTTTCGTAACAATGGCATAGCCTCTGTAAACATCCTCAGCCTGATCAAATTGCGGCGGAACAATCCAGTTGGATTCGGAATCCGTATATCCATATAGACAGGTCTTATTATCTTTTAACAAATGCAGCTGCGCTTGTACCTGCAATGCTGTGAATGAAAAAAAGAGGCAGAAAAAAATGGCGTTCAGTAGTTGTTTCGTTTGCATAGGGATAAAAAGGTCTGCTTTAAACTTTAAAATACATTAGTTTTATGATTTTAAAAATCAGTAAAATTTTAATTCTGTTTCTGGTATTATTATCTTGTAAAATGAATAATGAGACGATAAAGCCTGTTGAACCTATACGTTACCTCGCGTTGGGAGATTCATATACGATCGGCGAAAGTGTGCCGGCATCGGATAACTTTCCTGCACAGCTTTTTCATGCTCTCAAAGATAAAAATGTATCTGTTTCTTCTTATAAAATTATTGCCCGAACCGGTTGGACTACTACGAACCTGAAAGCGGCCATAGAGACTTCAGGTTTAAAAGATACATTCAATCTGGTTTCGCTGCTGATCGGTGTAAACAATCAATATCAGGGCAAAAGTATTATTGAATATAAGAGCGAATTTATTGACCTGGCAAACCGTGCCATCAAATTCGCCGGCGGCAAAAAAGAGCATGTATTTATAGTATCCATTCCTGATTATGGCTACACACCTTTTGGAGAAAACAATCGGGCTTCCATCTCCGCACAGATTAAAGAATTCAATGCTGTGAATAAACAGGTGAGCGACTCCCTGGGGCTAAAATACTACAATATAACACCTATCTCGCAAAGAGGCTTGGCAGAACCTGATCTCGTGGCCGGTGATGGTCTGCATCCTTCTGCAAAGATGTATAAGGAATGGGTAGAGTTGATTATGCAGAATAGATAGCATAAGCAATTCCAAATAACAAAAAACAAATTCCAAACGAGCATAGATTTCAATCGTTTGGAATTTGTTTTTTTGTTATTTGGCTTTTACGCCAGCCTGTTAATTTTTTGTGATTTTTTAAAAAGGAATTCATTGAATTCATAATGATTAAATAATTCATTGGTTTATTTGAGCTTATTTAAGAAAGCTAATTATGCACTGTTATAACAGGATGCATATTGATGTTTTTTACTTCACTGTACGGTTCTGTTATACGTTTTTCTAAATGAACATTGGTTCTTTTATAACTGGTATTTATGGATCGTTTGCCACTTTTGTCCTGTGCTTTTGAAAGCTGGGATTTCGCTACGAGGGCGTATGCGTGTGAGGGTAAAAAAAGTTTGTCGAAGCAGCAATGGAAGAGTTTTTGGGGCGCTTTCCTGCATTCCAAATTTGCCACGAAATGGTTTAGGATTCTCAAATCGCCCGATTTTGTTAGTATTTCATATCACCGGCCTCTCTTGTATTTCAAGCCCTTCAGGGTATATATGTCCATTCGCTGGTCGAAACAGCAGCGCATGAAGGTGATTCTTGATACCTATAAATTTATCAATGCAAAAGGCAGTTCTTTTGCTGAAGTAATTCATCAGAAAGAAGGTATTGAAATGTCGCGTTTTAAATTAAGTGATGAGCTGGAAGGTGTATTGAAAATTGGCTACGATGATCGTTACCGGAAAGAAGGGGAACTGGTATTCTCCTTTGATTGCGAACAACTGGGTGGTATGATTATTTCTGCTGCTGTATCATTTGAAGAAACTGCTGCAGGTGTCTGGGTATGCAGGATTGGTTGTGTACAGGGACATATTAAGAATGCAGAAAACGCAACCAAAGTTACGCAGAAATTGATGCACGGCTTACGCCCGAAAGCATTGATTGTTTTTACTATACAGGAATTTTCCAGGCAGATGGGATTCTCTGCAGTATATGGTGCAGGAGATTCTATACAAGCGTATCGGAAAAAGCATGCGATCCATTTGCCATGGCGTCATAACATACAATTCGATTACGATGCCATCTGGATGGAGTCTGGCGGAATACCTGCTAAAGAAGGCTGGTATGAATTGCCGTTAGTTCCTTTGAAAAAAAGCTACGAAGAGATAAAGACCCACAAGCGTGCGGTCTACAAAAGAAGATATCAGCTGATGGATGAACTTTCGGATAAGATCGGGGGCTGCGTGAAAAGACTAGCTTAATTATAAATTATAAATTATAAATTATGAATTATGAATGAGGCCGGGGAAAACTTTTAAGATGAAATGGAAGATGGTTTTCTTTGATTTTTTTTCTTGGATGACATAATAATGCTACGGAGTATTTTGAGTAATTCAATATTGTCATCACTAATGCTCTGAAATTCAATTTGAGATATATACTTTGTTTCTTTTAATAATTCAAGTCAATAGAGTGATTCATCACATTCTTTCTGCGCAATCGATAATTTATGTATAAAATCCAGCCGGCTTTGGGCATTTAGTGCTTCGCGAATGTTAGCACCGATTGATGTGCCAGAACGTAGTAGTTGTTTACTAAGTACAAACTCTTTGCGATCATTATTTAAAAGTTTGTATAGATTGACAATTCTGACAGCAAATAAAAAACTTTTCTTCTTAATTATATTATCCCCCGATTTCATAAAAAAGTATTTGAAAATTTAATGAATGAACTATGTTCTAAGCATTCATAATTTATAACTCATAATTTATAATTCTATTGGTAGTCACTTATCTTAAGCACTTGCTTTGCAAAAGCATATTCTTCGGGAATATTCGAGGCAATTACGATTGTTTTTTTGTTCAGGAGCTTGTTAATTTCACTCAGATACCATTTAGTGCCCTGCTCATCCAAGTTGCTGGTTGGTTCATCCAGAAACAGGAGAGGGGTATCTGAAAGCAAGGCCAGCCCAAGCTTTACACGTTGTTTCATGCCTGATGAAAAATTACGAATCTCTTTATTTTGTCCTTTGTTAATGCCGCAATAGTCTGCAAATGCTTTACTTTCTCTGATTGCAATCTGTTTGAATGATTGATGGAACTGCAGCAGTTCTTCCAGTGTCATCTCTTCAATAATTTCCTGGGAAGGGGAAACGTAGGAAATGCATTTATATAATCCGGCATCATCCATTTTTTGAGTGCCGGTAAAAAAAGAAACCGTACCAATGCTTGGTACGGTTAAAGAACTTAATACTTGTAGTAATGTAGATTTTCCGGATCCGTTGGAACCTGTGATCGCAAGCGTTGAACAACTTTCCACAGTGATGGAAACGTTTTTAAAAATCCAGTCTCTGTTAAATCTTTTGCCAATGTTGCTTGCTGTAATTCTCACTAGTCGCCGATACCTTTCATGATACCTCTGTCTGAGTTACGCATGAAGTTTACAACCTCATCCAATTCCTTTGAAGGAGTAAAGTTTACTTCAAGATGATTTAATGCCTGAGAGTTGTTAAAACCTTTTAAGTAAATAACACGGTAAATATCCTGGATCTCGTTGATTTTTTCATTAGAGAAACCACGGCGTCTTAAACCTACAGAGTTGATCCCGCAGTAGCTCAATGGCTCACGACCGGCTTTTGTATAAGGTGGTACATCTTTACGTACAAGAGATCCTCCTGATACCATAACGTGTGCACCGATTTTACAGAACTGGTGAATTGCACTCGCACCACTGATGATTGCGTAATCATCGATTGTCGCGTGACCTGCTACCTGTACAGCATTTGCCAGGATACAGTGGTCGCCAACGATACAGTCATGTGCAATGTGTACATATGCCATCAATAAGCAGTTGCTGCCAACTACAGTTTTGAATTTATCTTTTGTTCCTCTGCTGATGGTTACACATTCTCTGATTACCGTATTGTCTCCGATGAATGTCAGCGTTTCTTCACCTTCGAATTTCAGATCCTGGGGCAAGGTAGAGATAGATGCACCCGGGAATATTTTGCAGTTTTTTCCGATCCGCGCGCCTTCCATGATCGTTACGTTTGGTCCGATCCAGGTGCCTTCACCTATTTCAACGTTTTTGTGAATCGTAGTGAAAGGTTCGATAACAACATTCTGTGCAATCTTAGCTTCCGGATGTATATATGCTAATGGCTGATTCATGTTTGTTTTGGCCCGTTTTTGTCAGCTGGCACTGCTGTATGTAATAAACTTAGTATAATGACTGATTTACACTATTTCTTTTTAACAATGCTTGCTGTTAAACTCGCTTCACAAACTAAATTGCCGGCAACAAATGCTTGTCCCTGCATCTTTGCAATACCTCTTTTAATAGGAGCAGTTAATTCACATTTAAATACAAGTGTATCTCCCGGAACAACCATGCGGCGGAATTTCGCACTTTCAATACTTAAGAAGTATGTCCAGTAGTTTTCCGGATCCGGTACAGATTGCATCACAAAGATACCACCTGTCTGTGCCATCGCTTCAATCTGAAGTACACCCGGCATGACAGGGTTTCCAGGAAAGTGACCTTCAAAGAACGGCTCATTGATTGTTACATTTTTAATACCAATGATCATGTTCTCATCAAGGTGTACAACCTTATCAACCAATTTGAATGGGTATCTGTGCGGGAGGATTTTGTAAATCTGGTTTACATCTAAAACAGAGGGCTGGCTCATGTCGTACTGAGGCGCCTTCTGGCGAGAATCCATCATTACGCGTTTTAGTTTTTTAGCAAAGGCTACGTTTGAAGCGTGGCCTGGACGGGCTGCCATAATTTGTGCTTTCAGCGGACGGCCAACTAAAGCCAAATCACCTACAACATCCAACAGCTTATGTCTTGCCGGTTCGTTTTTATAACGAAGTTCAATATTGTTCAGAATACCTTCTTTCTTAACTTCAACTTTTTCTTTGCCGAAAAGTTTTGCTAAGCTGTCAAGTTCTTCGTCTTTTACAATTCTGTCTACAATAACGATGGCATTGTTCAGGTCACCACCTTTGATCAGGTTTTGCTTGTGCAGCATTTCAAGTTCATGCAGGAAGCAGAACGTACGGCAGGAAGCAATTTCCTTTTCGAATTGATTGATGTTATTAAGTGTTGCATGCTGGCTGCCTAAAACCGGAGAGTTGTAATCAACCATTACCGTTACGCGGTAATCATCCAGAGGCAATGCTGCAAGCTCTATATTTTTCTCTGCATCGTGGAAGAAGATGCCGTGAGGTACTTCAAAGAAGTTACGTAATGCATTCTGCTCTTCCAGGCCAATAGCTGAAATAGCTTCAATGAAAGGAAGAGAGCTTCCGTCCATGATTGGAATTTCAGGGCCGTCGATTTCAATGGTAACGTTGTCTATCTGCAAGCCAACCAGAGCTGCTAAAGCATGCTCAACTGTGTTGATGCGGGCACCGTTTTTTTCAATGGAAGTACCTCTTGAAACGTCAACTACATTGTCAACATCACACTCAACTACCGGCTGATCGGGTAAGTCAACGCGTTTGAATAAAATACCTTGATTGATGGGAGCAGGAACAAAAGTAAGATTAACCTGAGCACCTGTATGAAGTCCAACGCCGGATACTTTAACAGGCGCTTTTATGGTGTGTTGTTTAGTATACATTTAATGAGAGTACTATTCCTTAAATTTTGGACAAATTTAGTATTTTTTCTTCCAAATCCTCAATTCGCTTCTGTAATGTGGGAAGTTTTCTATATAGGGCGAAAGACTTTAAAAAGTCGAGTTTTTCAATAGCCGGAGAACCTAAAAGAGTAGTACCGGTTTCTGTAATGGTTCTTCCGATACCTGCCTGCGCAGCAATAGTGGTTTTATCAGCAATTTTGATGTGGCCGATGATACCAACCTGGCCGGCAATGATACAATTCTCGCCAATGGTTGTTGAACCTGAAATACCCGCCTGCGCAGCTATAACCGTGTTTTTACCAATTTTAACGTTGTGCGCGATCTGAATCAGGTTGTCGATTTTTACACCATCGTAAATAATGGTTGAACCCATTGTTGCACAGTCGATTACTGTGTTAGCGCCAATGTCTACCCGGTTGCCGATGATCACATTTCCAATCTGTGGAATGGTTTTGTAAGTACCATCTGCCTGCGGAGCAAAGCCGAAGCCATCACTGCCGATTACGCAGCCTGAATGGATCGTTACATTGTTGCCAAGCACACAGTTTGCATATATTTTCACACCTGCATATAAAACGGTATTGTCACCGATAGTAACATTGTCACCGATATATACCTGTGGATAAATCTTAACATTGTTGCCGATTTTGCAGTTGTTTCCGATATATGCAAATGCACCGACATAGTGATTTGAACCAATCTGGGCATTTTTACCAACAAAAACCGGTTCCTCTTTACCCATTTTACTGGAAAGAAGGGTTTGTTGATAAGCTTCTAAAATTGTTGTAAAACTTGTGTACGGATCGTCTACAAGTATCAAAGACGTTTTAATGTCTTCTTTGGGAGAAAAGTCTTTTTTAACGATTACAGCACTTGCATTCGTTGAGTAGATAAAGTTCTCATATTTTGGGTTTGACAAAAATGAGATACTGCCGGAAGCCGCTTCCTCTATCTTAGCGATTGAATTTACTTTCGCTTTGCCGTCTCCTTTAACTTCACCACCCAGCAAGTGGGCTATTTCTTCTAACGTAAATTCCATTAGTAAAACTTAATCTTTGTACGAATAAAATACCTGTTAATATTTCATTAAATTCCTACAAAGATACATTTTTTGGACAGCAAATATAGTGTTTAGTTACAATTTTGCTTAAGGCCTGAATATTGGGTAAATCAGAGGCAATTGCCACATCCAGGATTTCTTTGTTCTTCATTTTAACCTTTATCTGGGTGTCTTCAGATAAATAAGCAGCATTGCTGATGGTGCCACGAATCAAAAAATAATCCAACTCGGAAGCCGGAATTGCGAAATCATTCAGCAGCTTGTTTTTGTACTGCTCAAAGGTGCTTGCGTCAATCTGTGTTGGTTGTATGTAAACAGAGAATAGTTTTCTGTTCAACAGCATTTTGCAGATTAATGAAATGGTAGGGTCGGTTTCGTTCGACCATTGTTTAATGGCAAACCACAGATCCATATCGTCCAGCTTTAAAAATGAAGTCAACAGCGCATCATTTTCCAGCAGTTCATTGAAGTTGATTTCTGCAGATAAGAAGTCGGACAGATTGGGCGGACGGTAATTGAGCTGGTTGTGTTTTATTAAATGTCTTGCTCGTTTAACAATCGAGATGATCATGTTTTCAGCACTCAGTGTTGTTTTGTGCAGGTAAACCTGCCAGTACATCAACCGGCGTGCGGTAAGGAAATTTTCAATGCTGTAAATGCCTTTTTCTTCTACAACCAATTCTTCGTTGTACACATCAAGCATTTTGATCAATCGATCAGCTCCAATGGTCCCTTCAGAAACCCCGGTGAAAAAACAATCCCGGCTCAGGTAATCCATGCGGTCCATGTCAAGCTGACTGGAAACCAACTGGTGGAAGAATGGACGGTGATAGGTATTGTTGAAGATATCTATCGCCAGCTGAAGTTTTCCTGAAAACTCTTTATTCAGGCTCTCCATGATAAAGGCCGAAAGCGCTTCGTGTTTGATATTGGCAAGCAACGAATATTCAAGCGCGTGTGAAAGCGGGCCGTGGCCAATGTCGTGCAATAAGATCGCGAGCTGTGCACCTTCAAATTCTTCTGCAGAGATTTCATGGCCTTTGCTTTGTATCGATTTCAACGCTTCTGTCATCAGATGCATAGCTCCTAACGCATGGTGAAAACGTGTATGCGTTGCCCCTGGGTAAACCATTTCGGTTAACCCCAATTGGCGGATCCTTCTTAAGCGCTGAAAATAGGGGTGTTGTATAACTTCAAATACCAGGTCGGTTGGAATATTGATAAATCCCCAAACCGGGTCGTTGATTACTTTTTTCTTGTTGATCATAACGGTGCTTGCTCATTCAAAATACCAGTTTTATTTTGATGATTCAAAGTGAAGTTTTGAACAGTTTGTTTTCGGGAGGTAACCGCAATATATAACCGCTCCGCGCCACGGAAGACACGAAGGTTTCGCAAGGGGACGCAAAAGAACAGAAAAATCTCAAAGGAATATAAAATAGATTTAATAAAGGAAAATTGTTTGAGTATGAACTCGTATCATAAAATTACTTTCCATTTATATACCGAATCGTAAAGCCAAACGTTGTATATTGAAAACAGAATAAAAACTTTTAGATAAAACATTCGCATGCAAAAATACCAGATTCTTTGGGCCGATGATGAAATTGATTTGCTGAAGCCGCATATTATATTTTTGAATAATAAAGGATATGAAGTAACAACCGTTACAAACGGTATTGATGCGCTTGAGCAATCAAACGGAAAGAATTTCGATATTATTTTTTTAGATGAGAACATGCCGGGTTTAAGCGGTCTGGAAACGCTGGTTAAGATCAAAGAAGTAAAACCGTTGGTGCCGGTGGTGATGATCACGAAGAATGAAGAAGAGCATATCATGGAAGAAGCAATCGGGTCTAAGATTGCTGATTACCTGATCAAGCCGATCAACCCGAACCAGATTCTGATGTCTATTAAAAAACTGCTCCAGAACAAAGTACTGGTTAATGATAAAACCATTTCTTCTTACCGCCAGGAGTTTGCTGCTATCAGCATGAGTCTGAGTGATAAACTGAATTATAAAGAATGGATTGATCTGTATAAAAAACTTGTACACTGGGAAATTGAAATCGACGCTGTTGGTGATTCTAGTTTAAAAGAAATTCTGCTGTCACAGAAGTCTGAAGGTAATCAGCAGTTTTTCAAAAGTGTGAAAGCGAATTATCAGGATTGGATCAACAGTCCGTCTGATGATAAACCAGTCTTTTCGCATACGGTTTTCAGAAAGAAAATATTGCCGGTTGTTAAGCAGGAGAAAACATTTGTACTTGTGATCGACAATCTTCGGTACGATCAATGGAAAGTGCTGGAACCCTTGATCTCGGAATCATACAAGACCATTTCGGAAGAGTTGTATTACTCGATTCTGCCAACCACAACGATGTATGCACGCAATGCTTTTTTTGCTGGCATGATGCCGTCGGAAATTGAAAAGAAGCATCCGGGTTTTTACAACGGCGACGAAGATGAGCTGGGTAAAAACAATATGGAAGAAGAGTTGCTGCGCGATCAGTTAAAGAAAAACGGCCTGGATGTAAAATTCTCTTACCAGAAAGTAACAAACCTGAATCAGGGAAAAGCACTGTGCGATGGAATAAAAAATATTTTAGATAATCAACTGAATGTAGTTGTTTATAACTTTGTAGATATGCTCTCACATGCCCGTTCAGATATGGAAGTTTTGAAAGAACTGGCACCGGATGAAGCCGCTTACAGATCGATTACCGCCAGTTGGTTCAAGCATTCTCCGCTGCAGGAATTGATACAGATCTTAAGTCGTAAAAAAATCAAACTTGTAATCACGACCGATCATGGAACCATACGTGTAAGCAAGCCGCATAAAATCATAGGCGATAAAACCACGAATACCAATATGCGCTATAAGGTAGGGAAGAACCTGGGTTTTGATGCATCGAATTATTTAATGGAAATAAAGAAGCCTGAAACTATTTTTCTTCCGAAAGTGAATATGTCGGATGCCTATGTTTTTGCCGGAGATGAATTGTTTTTTGTATACCCAAACAACTATCAGAAGTTTGTTCAAATGTTCAAAGATACCTTTCAGCATGGCGGTATTTCCATGGAAGAGATATTGATTCCTTTTGTAGTGCTGGAACCAAGGTAGTTGCTAGATGTTAGTTTCTAGTTACTAGATGAAGTACAGCGTACAGAGTACCAGGTACAGAGTAAAAAAAGAAGCGTTATCAGTCCTGATAACGCTTCTTTTTTTACTTTTTCACTTTTGTCTAGCAACTAGTACCTAGCAACTAGATACTAACTTATTCTTCAAACGTATATCTGAATATCGGTTCCAGGTCTTCCGGTTCATCATACAATGTGTGAAGGTCTTTAATAATACCTGAATCCAGGCCGTAGACCCAACCATGAATTTCAAGCGCTCGGTTTTGCCAGGCGCGTTGCACAGCTTTGGTTTTGGCAAGATTACGTACCTGTTCAATTACATTTAATTCAACCAGTCGGTTCACACGCGCGGTTTCATCTACAATCGATGTTAATTCCAGCGTATTTCTGTTGTAAATTTCTTTAATGTTCCTTAACCAGTTGTCAACATAGCCCACAGAGTTGTTCCTGGTAGCTGCCGCAACGCCGCCGCAGCCATAATGTCCGCAAACGATGATGTGCTTAACTTTTAAAATCTCCACAGCATATTCAACGACGCTGAGTAGATTTAAATCTGTATGCACAACCATATTGGCAATGTTGCGGTGCACAAACAGTTGGCCCTGTTGGGTGCCGGTAACTTCGGTTTCCGGCACGCGGCTGTCAGAGCAGCCAATCCATAGGTATTCCGGAGTCTGTAAGCTTTTTGTTCTTTCAAAGTATTCCGGATCGTCCTGAATTTTGCTTAATGCCCAACGTTTATTGCCGTCTAATAATGTCTGATAACTTTCTCTCATTGAAGTATTATTTATGAAGATGTAAATCGATTTCCTGTATATTGATCATTTGTATGTGAATTCCTTTCTTATGTGCATCCTGCTTGAATACCGTTATGGTTTCGGATACGTCATAATCAATGGATTTAATATTGCTGCCATCAAGTATTAAACTTGAGTCTGGCGGTACTGTCTGCAGCATGTTAAAGAGGGCACCTTTGTTAATGAAGGAAACGTTTTCCGGGAACTTAATTAAGGTGTGCACTTTATCATCAATCGTCACAGATGATTTTTTTATAGGAATGCGTATCATGTCACGGATGATGAAGAATACGGCCACTGCTAATCCACATAAGATTCCTTTCAGCATGTCTGTTAATAACATCATACTGATTGTGGTAATGAAAGGGAGGAATTGCTTTTGCCCCAATAAAAACATGGATTTGTATAGGCCCATCTTGGTTAGTTTGTAACCGGTAAACAACAGGATGACCGCTAAGGATGCGTTTGGTATACTTGTTAGTAGCGACGGGAATAGCAGAATACTGGTGAGTAACAGAAAACCATGTACATACCCGGAGAGTTTATTGGTTGCACCGGCGTTGATGTTGGCAGAACTGCGGATAATCGCAGAGGTAATCGGCACACCACCAACCAAACCGCAGCTGAGGTTTCCAACACCCTGCGCAATCAGTTCTCTGTTTGGTGGAGATGAAACGGTTGCTTTCTTTAATTTGTCCATCGCATCTATACTCAGCAGCGATTCCAGACTTATGACAACTGCTATGGTGAAACCGATGCTATAGGTCTTATAGTTTTGAAGTCCACTGAAATTAGGGAATATTAAACTATCGATTAAGTCTGTTGGTGATTTGATGGAAGGAATAGATACCAGGTGACTTTGGTGTACGATTAAGGACGGGAATACATGCTGGAATATCAGGTTCATGAATATTCCGGCAAATACGATTACCAGGGCACTTGGTATAAAGGAGAGTTTTGATCCGGGTTTTATAAAATCACCATTCCAGAATAATAAGATCAATATTGAAATAGCACTGATAATGGCAGGTCCGGCCGAAAAGTAATTTAACATGTGAACCAATTCGGAGAAAGTGTTTTTACCATCATCCTGGAAGAATGACATGTTTCCTTCCGGGTCAACATCATAACCAACCAAATGGGGAATTTGTTTGATGATGAGGATAATGCCAATGGCGGACAACATGCCTTTAATAACCGAGGAGGGGAAATAGTGACCAACCAATCCGACTCTTAAAACCCCGAATAAAATCTGGAAGAGTCCGGCGATACAAACGGCTGTCAGTATAAATTCAAATCCTCCCAATTCTTTTATGGAAGTGATCATGATGGCAGTCATGCCTGCGGTTGGTCCGCTGATACTGTATTTGGCACCGCTGATCAGCATAACGATGCTGCCTCCGATAATACCGCTGATGATGCCGGAGAAAGGCGGCGCATTTTGTGCAATGGCTATACCTAAACACAAGGGTATAGCAACAAGGAAAACTACAACACCCGATTGGATGTTCTGTAAAGACTCTTTGACTGATAGCATATTTAATAAGTTGAGGGTATAGACATACCATACTCTGCCAACATTTGATCGAATGCAGAATATAGATTTAGAACCAGCTGAAAGAATTATGCTATTTGTTCGGGTGGAGGAGAAACAATTTCTTTAAAGTGCGATTTAAAGAGTTGTTGATTGTGGTGAAGAAAGTGTTTGCTGGTACGGAAGTCGCTGAAAAAAATGAAGGTAGAATAAGAAGTTACATAATGTGATTTCTTCTCATCCATTTCTTCTTTGGTATCATTGGCTTTTTTATTCTCATCCGTATCAGATGTTTCATCGTAATCTTCAGTCGATGAAAGTTCAATCGTAGATTTTGTCTTTTTTAGAAAGGAGAGCAGATTTGCCCGGTGGAGTATTCCGAAGGCAAAGAAAAACAATAATATAACTGCGCTGATCCTCATGACTCCTATAACGTATTGTACTCTGTAATTGTTTTAGGCTTTTAGGTCAGCTTCCCAAATATTTAAAGGATTTTGCGATAAGTACCAGATCCATATAGGGATTATAATCCCGTGCATATGATAAATTAATCTCCTGTATATTGGACGTAGGAATACGATTGGATTTTTCAAGGTAATAAGTCGGGTTAATAATTCCCCGTTTGATTTGAGGAAGGTTGATCTGTTCCGTATTGGTAAATCCTACCCATGATTTTTTACCCGTAAGTACTTGTATACTATTCAGGAAGAATTGACGTGGCTTTTCAATGAGCCACAAAATTACCGGATAGGTGAAAATAAATATCAGGCTTACACACACATCCAGAATACGTTTGTTTTGAATATTCTTTTCTTCAATAATATTCAAATTGATATTCAGTGTGTAAAAATCACCGCGTCTGTTTTTTGAATTACTGCCGATGATAATGTTACTTTCTTCCGGCACAATCTTGAAATCTACTTTTGTATTATCAATCTGTGTCATCCATTCGATGATGGAGTTGGCTGGAAGATCTTTTGAACAGAAAATAATTTCATCAACCTTATACATGCTGACAATGTTCTGCAGCTGTTTGGTGAAGCCCAGGTATTTCCCTTTTACATCTTCTTTATTGCCTGTAGTAATAAAGCCAAGTACATTTAAATTGTAATTGGTTTCCAATAGTAATTGATCAATACGTTCACATTCACGGTAGGAACCTACAATAACAATTTTCTTGTTTTTATTTTCACCAAGATCGAAACTTCCGTTTTTGATCCAGTGTACAATACTTCTGAATAAAAACACAACTGACATGGAAAGAAGCGAGCCTTCAAGCAGAAATGTTTTTGAATAACGGTATTCGTCAATGAAATAAGAGATTGAGGCAATGAAGAATGTACCGAATACAAAACTACGCAATAATCTACCTGCAGTAGCGGTACTCTTATACGCTCCATTGAAGAATAGAGACAGTACCCAAACACCCGTAAATAATGGGATGATTTGTTTGTATACTACACTGTAAATAGCATCTGCCGCAAGCTGTCCGTTATCTTTGAAATAAAACAGGCTTGAAAGCGAAGCAAAGATTAGCGTTGAATCAAAAAGTACCGGCAGTACTTTTTCAAGTAAACGGTTACTTACCGCAATAAATGCTCTGAAATAAATAGCCAGGTGTATCAGCGCTGTAAATACATTGGTGTTTTTAGATGTGAAATGCTTCTGGGCAAAAATGATCATTGCCTTGTAGAAGATGAACACATAATTGATACTCGTTTTTTTAGTGCTTTCACCTTTATAGTGAATGATACGGGTATCTGAAAAATAATAATTTTTATAGCCAGCTTTAATAATGCGGTAAGAAAGATCAATGTCTTCTCCATACATGAAGTAGTCTTCATCCAGGGCGCCAATCTTGTCAATCACCGATTTTCTAAGTACCATAAAAGCACCTGAAAGCACTTCTACTTCGTGAGATTCATTTTTGTCCAGATAGCCTAAATGGTAGTGACCGAATTTTTTTGATCTCGGAAAAAGTTTAGCTAAGCCAAAGATTTTGTAGAATGCTACCCATGGAGTAGGGAAGCCTCGTTTCGATTCTGCAAGGAAATCACCTTTGCCGTCAATCATCTTGACACCTAAACCACCACCTTGCGGATGATCGTTCATGAAATGAATACACTTTTCAAGCGTGTCAATTTCAATAACGGTATCAGGATTTAATAATAAGATATATTCACCTGTAGCCTGTGCAATAGCCTGGTTGTTTGCTTTGGAAAAGCCTACATTTTGCTCATTAACAATCAGATTTACAAAAGGGAATTTTGTTTTGACCATTTCTACCGAACCATCGGCAGAATTATTGTCCACAACAAAAACTTCAACATCTAAGCGACTTATTGCTTTGGATACTGAGATGAGCGCCTGTTCTAAAAAATGACAGACATTATAGTTTACAATTATGATACTTAATTGTTTCAATCTTCTTTGTTTTCAAATAAAGTTCTGGTTGCAATGCTTCTACCAAGAGTAACCTCATCCATATATTCCAGTTCACCACCAAAAGGTATCCCCCGTGCGATTGTACTGATCTTGATCGGATAATTTTTAAGTTTCTTTGTAATAAAGAATGCAGTTGTATCACCCTCCATTGTAGGACTAAGTCCCAGGATTACTTCTTTGATCTCGGTGCCGGTCACTACACGTTCGATTAAAGATTCTATATTTAGTTTTTCTGGTCCTATACGTTCCATGGGAGAGATTACTCCGCCAAGAACATGATATACACCAAAATACTGGTTCGTATTTTCAATTGCCAGCACATCGCGGATATCTTCAACAACACAGATAACCCGCTGATCTCTTTTGTTGCTGGTGCAGATATCGCACACGGCTTCGTCAGAGATGGTATGGCATTTTTTACAATATTGAATATGCTCCCGTGCATTTAACAGGGCATGGGCCAAGCTTTCAGAATCTTTGCTTTCTTTCTTTAAAAGATGAAGTACCAACCTTAAAGCGGTTTTTTTCCCTATTCCGGGAAGCTTGGATACTTCAAGTACTGCTTCTTCTAATAATTTAGAAGGAAAGTTCATAGATTAACTGAATGGACTAAATGAAGGACAATTGATTCAAAAAAAGTAACATTAAAGAATTTCAGCAGAAATGCCTTTGTCACAAATTCCTTGACGCATTGGTTTCAATTCATTCAGAGAACCCATTTTAACAGTACATTTTCCTTTATAATGAATTAATAATGTACATTGCTCTGCTTGTTCAGGAGAATGTCCGCATACAGACATTAACACCTGAATAACATGCTCAAATGTATTTACATCATCATTATAAACAACGAGATCGTTCATGTCAGAAGTTTGCACTTCTTCCATTAAGGCTACATCTTCTTCTTCATGCTGGAAGGGAAATGAACTTGAATGAAATCGATTCATAATTGTTTGGGTCTGGTGTATAGCAAATTTAATAAAAAAAACACAATTTTGACTGGTTTTAAGACAGAATTAATATGAGCGTTGGGTTAATTATTACGATTTTAAGCATCTATTTTGGTGCCCTTTTATTAATTGCTTGGTTTACTTCACGAAAGGCAGATTCTGAAGCTTTTTTCACCGGGAATAATCAATCTGCCTGGTATCTGGTGGCTTTTGGTATGATCGGAACTTCCGTGTCTGGAGTAACATTCATATCCGTACCGGGGCAGGTAGGGGCAGCTGGTTTTTCTTATTTTCAGCTCATATTGGGTAATCTGGTTGGGTATTTTATTGTGGCGCTCGTATTGATGCCCATTTATTACAAATCCAACATGGTTTCCATTTACACCTTTCTGGAAGAACGTTTTGGGTTCTGGTCCTATAAAACGGGTTCAGCATTTTTTTTATTGTCCCGAACGATAGGCTCATCCTTACGGCTTTATCTTGCAGCAGAGGTCTTACATACCTTTCTGTTCAAGGAGTTAGGTGTCTCTTTTGTATTCACGGTAGGTATTACCATTCTGCTGATCTGGATCTATACATTCAAAGGCGGTGTAAAGACAATTATCTGGACAGATACCTTTCAGACTTTCTTTCTGGTAGGAGCGGTTATTATCAGTGTGATCGTCATTTCCAAACAACTGGGCTGGGGCGCTGTAGAAATGATCCAACAGGTAGATGCAAGTTCATATTCAAGAATATTTCATTTTGAAGATATAAAAGCATCCAACTATTTCTGGAAACAATTCATTTCCGGAATATTCTTTACCATTGTATTGACAGGGCTGGATCAGGATCTGATGCAGAAAAACCTTACCTGTAAGAACCTGAAAGAAGCACAAAAGAACATGTATTGGTTCTCAATCATTCTGGTGATTGTTAATTTTCTTTTCCTTACGCTTGGCGCACTGCTTTATATTTATTCAGAGAAAGAAGGATTTGCTATTCCGCCGCAGAGCGACTTCCTGTATCCGATTCTTGCCCTGAAATACCTGGGTGTAATTGCGGGTGTATTCTTCCTGCTTGGCATTACGGCGTCTTCCTATGCCAGCTCTGATTCAGCATTAACTGCTCTTACCACAGCGTTCTGCATCGACTTTCTGGATTTTAATAAAGGGAAAGTTGAAAATAAAAACCGTGTCCGTACCTATGTACACGTAGGCTTCTCAGTGCTTTTCTTTTTGATCATCGTGATCTTTAAAGAATTTAATCAGGGGGCTTCTGTAATCAAGACAGTATTGAGTGCCGCTGCATATACGTATGGTCCTTTGCTTGGTATGTTTGCTTTCGGAATTATAAATAAAAGCAGAAAGGTACAGGATAATCTGGTGCCGATCATCTGTATAGCATCTCCGGCGCTTACCTTTGGAGTGGTTGTATTTTCAAGAGAAGTGTTAGGTTATAAAACCGCGTTTGAGGATTTGTTGATCAACGGTGCCATTACCTTTATTGGAATGTATATAGTGTCGTCAAAGAATACCGACAAAGTATCTGCATTGGATAATGCTTTGTAGTAAGTTGCTACAACAATTCTATAGAGGGATCCCAAAAGACGGAAGTAAAGTCAAGCACTTTGATTCCGTCTTTTATTTTAATGCCTTCTTTCTTCAATGCTTTTTCCATGGCTGTTGGTGTTTTAAAATGATGTTTGCCCGTAAGCAATCCCTGGCTGTTTACGACCCGATGTGCGGGTAAGCCCGGTATACTATGAGCAGCATGCATGGCCCAGCCAACCATACGCGCCGACGATTTCATGCCTAAGTATTTACCAATCGCCCCATAAGAAGTTACCCTTCCTTTAGGGATAAGTTCAACAACCTCATAGACGGACGTAAAGAATGAATCGTGGTCTTTTTTCATGGTTAAAAATAATAATCATGCGGTTGAATCCGGCATTTTATTCTGAAATTAATAGTGCGCATTTACATTGTGAAACGGGATTTTTTTCAGAGCTTTGCAAGTGTAAGGGTTTCCCCATTTTTTTGTATTCATACAATCATATAAGCTTAATCACAGGCATTTCAGCTGATCTTAAGATGCGTTCGCCAGACATGAAGGCGGAACACAGGCGGAAGGTACCCGGAACATAGGCGGAATATAGGCGGAATATATAGGCCTTTCCCCGGGAGTTGGATAGGGAAAGGGTGGGTGTTCGGTAAATTCCAAATAACAAAAAACAAATTCCAAACGACTGCAGCTGTTCGAGATTTGAAGTCCAATGTCTTTTTAGTTAAGAAATCAGTTTATAGGACAGTTTTCTTTCTTGTTCTCCTGTACTGTATCTTTCTTTTACTCATACTCAATAAATTTTACATTGGTAAACAAAATATCTTGTTTTGTTGCCTTTTCTGAATAATCACCGAAGGACCCTGGGCTTTCCCTGGGGGGAGACCAGGGGGAGACTAGGCGGAGCCTCTATAAAGGTGATACGCTTTCCATATGTCTTGCATGGAAAAGGTTAAACAGGTTATCGATTAATCTGCTCTGATTAAACAGTTGTGCCGCTTCTTTTGCTTTTCATGTACTATATGTTTTTGTATAGCATCCATGGTAAGAAGCTTGTCCGGCATCCGTATCCTAAACACAATCTTTATGTTAGAGAAAAATATATAATTGTGGATACTTTTTTTAAATAAATCTGACGAAGCTGTTTGTAGTTTAAAGAAAAAAATATATTTTTGCATCCTCATTAAACAAGACACTGTTTATTGTCATCACAGAGAGATGGCAGAGCGGTCGAATGCGGCGGTCTTGAAAACCGTTGAACTGCGAGGTTCCGGGGGTTCGAATCCCTCTCTCTCTGCGAATAAAAGCCCTTCCAAACCGGAAGGGCTTTTTGTTTTTAACGGGTGTCAACAAAGATCAATTGATTGAACTCATACTTAATACTGACAATTGGCCACTGTTTACTTTTTCGTTACAGAAATATTTTCCAATAAATATTATTTTACTCTTTATTCATATTATTTTAGTAGCCTAACATATTACGAATGAAAGAAAATCGACTAAGAGTCGTGCTTTTTTGTCTGCCGGTACTCTTCTTTTTAGTTACGTTTTTTTTGTATCAACCGCACAAGGTATATACCATACTTCCGGTGAAGGATACCGCTTCTTTCAATGTGTATACGTATTCCGATTCGATTAAAAATGCAGCACATTATTCCAGCTCTTATCTGGTAGCTAAAGACCACGATTCTATAACATTCAGATATAAGTTGGACTCTGCCAATGCCGCTCCATTTGCCGGTATTACCATACTCTCAAAAACGCATGAATTCTTATTCATTGACCGGTATGATTTTTTTGAAATTGAAATTGAAGCCTTTAAAGGAAAACGTCCGCAGATACTGTTTGGACTTACTGCCGATGAAAAGATAAACGGTAAAGGTGCTATAGAAAAATACATGACCAAAGATCTGGATCTGGTACAGGGGCAAAACAGATATAAAATTTCCCTGGATGAATTTGCTACCCCATCCTGGTGGTATGTCGACCAGGGAATTTCTGAAAAAGATATTGCAGGCATAGCCTTTACACGTCTGCATATGATCAATATCCAGAATTGTCAATTGATGCAGCGTAATACAGAAGACCGGATAACCATTAAACAGATCCGCTTTTTAAAAGATACTCGTTGGTTTTATATCATATCAGTTTTACTGGCAGTTGGGTATTATCTTTTATATTATTTCTTTTTGGTCTTCCGTGCTCGTCCTGAAAAAACAACCGAAAAGATAGAGATCAGATATACGCCGATTGAAATGGTCAATCAATCAGACCTGGATCTGGATAAATTAGTGGCCTATATTTCTTCTAACTATAGTAATCCCGAATTGTCATTGAAAATGATTCAGCAAGGGACAGGTTTATCTGAAACCAAAGTGTCATACTTATTAAAGAGTGCTTACCAGTTAAGTTTCAAACAATATTTAAATCAACTAAGACTTACGGAAGCCAAGCGCTTATTGAAAGATGTAAACGTGCCTGTTTCAGATATTGCATACCGGGTTGGCTATGGGCATATTTCTCATTTTAACCGGGTATTTAAGGAGCACGAAGGGATGTCTCCAAACGATTTCAGAAAGAAGGATCATTAATTTTTGGATATAATTCTTTAGGCCTTATTGGATATTTAATTTGTTAATAAACAGGTTGTTATTTAATATGCAAAACTTTGAAAGGAATTTACAAAGTTGTAATTTTTATTGTGTTTTTTATTTTTAATGCACTGATATACAGTACATAATATTTATGCAAAGAATCAATCGATTTTTGCCAAGTCAATCTATTTTATAGATATTCAGTACGTTGTGTAAATGCAAATTTTTATTTGAAATATACAAATTCAAACTTTTGATTCATTGCTAGGTTTGTTTCAAATCAAACCCAAAAACATATGAAAAAACTGTTTGTTACAATGAGCATATTGATTGCTTGTAATCTGTATGTTTACCATCGGACATTTGCTCAGATGGATGTTGCTTCCCGTTATGGACACCTGTCTGTATCCGGAAGTTATATGGTTAGTCAGTATAAAGATACTGTGCAACTTAGGGGCATGTCTTTATTCTGGAGCCAGTGGATGCCGCAGTATTACAATGCCGAAACGATTGCCTGGCTTAAAAACGATTGGAAGTGCACTGTTATACGCGCTGCTATGGGCGTAGATGAAGAAGGTGGCTACGCTTCTAATCCTGACATTGAACAGGCAAAAATCTGTACGGTAGTAGATGCTGCCATTGAATTGGGCATCTATGTAATTATTGATTATCACAGCCACCATGCCCATAAAAATCCTGAAATGGCGAAGAAATTCTTCGCAGCCATGGCAAAAAAATACGGCAAATATCCAAATGTTTTATATGAGATCTACAACGAACCGCTTCAGGATGCGAGCTGGTCCAATCACATAAAACCCTATGCTGAACAGGTCATTGATACTATTCGGGCGTATGATCCTGATAACATCATTATTGTAGGTACAAGACAATGGTCGCAGATGGTGACCGAAGCTGCAGCGGATCCGATTAAAGGCAGCAATATCATGTACACGTTACATTTTTATGCCGTTTCGCATGGCCAGTATCTGCGTGACGAAGCTGAGAAGGCAATGAAAATGGGAATAGCTCTGTTTGTAACAGAATATGGTGATTGTGATTATTCGGGAAATGGAGAAATAGGCTATGCCCAAACCGAAGAGTGGTTTGCATTCATGGATAAATATAAATTGAGCTGGTGTAATTGGTCCGTGTCAGATAAGAATGAAACGGCATCTATTTTAAAACCCAGGGCTGGATTAAGTAATTGGGAAGAACATCTGATAACCCCTTCCGGCCAGTATATACGGGCAGAGCTGATTAAAAAATACAACGCAGAACTGACAAAGAAAAAAAAGAAGGGGTAGTAATCAACAGTAGTCAGTGGTCAGTAGGAATTGTAATCATAGCAAGTTGCTTCTGACCACTGACTACTGTTTACTGATTACTGATTACTGTTTTTCTATTTTCTGACAACTGACCACTGTTGCTGCATATGCCCGGCGGTTCAGGCATTGAAATTCCTGAAGGAATTCAGGGTCTTAAATGTGGATGAAATCAAAAAACAAGGCAGTTATACTTTTAAAATGAAGGTTCTTGAAGGACAGGCATCTAAGGCAGTATTGGATAATGTTCTGCAGAAACCTTCTTAAAAATGCCTTTGCGTGATCTGGATTTATTATAAATACACACCATAATATCCTATAATAAATCAAAATTAACTTATTTCTATTAAATTTGAAGTTGAACGGCTTTACTGTACCGTTCAATTGGATTGAATTAGAGAATAAAAAATCAGTTCATACGTTTACAATTGATTCTAACTTTTAATACACGAATATGATTATTGAACCTAAAATGCGTGGCTTTATTTGTTTAACTTCTCATCCGAAAGGTTGTGAACAGAATGTGATAAACCAGATTGAGTATGTAAAATCAAAAGGAGCAATCAACGGACCTAAAAGAGTTTTGGTTATAGGAGCTTCCACAGGTTTTGGCTTGGCATCAAGAATTACGAGTGCATTTGGCTCGAACGCATCAACAATAGGGGTATTTTTTGAAAAACCTGCACAGGAAGGTAAACCAGCATCACCAGGCTGGTACAACAGTGTGGCTTTCCAGGATCAGGCAAAAAAAGCAGGCTTGTATGCGAAAAGCATTAACGGTGATGCCTTTTCTACTGAAGTGAAACAAAAAACCATTGATCTGATCAAAGCTGATTTAGGGCAGGTGGATCTGGTAATCTATAGTCTTGCATCACCGGTGCGTACCAATCCGGTTACAGGTGTTACACACCGTTCAACGTTAAAGCCGATCGGTGCTACATTCAGCAACAGCACGGTAGATTTCCATACAGGAAAAGTATCAACGGTTTCCATTGAACCGGCAAATGAGGAAGATATTGCAAACACAGTTGCAGTAATGGGCGGTGAGGACTGGAGCATGTGGATCGATGATATGCTGAAGGCCGGTGTGTTGGCAGAAGGTGCAACTACAGTGGCGTATTCATACATTGGTCCTGCATTGACTGAGGCTGTTTACAGAAAAGGAACAATCGGAAGAGCAAAAGATGATTTGGAAAAAACGGCATTTACAATTACAGATAAACTGAAATCGGTAAAAGGGAAGGCATATGTTTCTGTAAACAAAGCATTGGTTACACAAGCAAGTTCTGCTATACCGGTTATTCCGTTGTATATTTCTTTACTGTATAAAGTAATGAAAGCGAAAGGCATTCATGAAGGTTGCATTGAGCAGATTCAGCGTTTGTATGCACAGCGTTTATATGCAGGCAAAGAAGTTCCTACAGACGAAAAAGGAAGAATCCGTATTGATGACTGGGAAATGAGAGACGATGTACAAGCTGAAGTAGCAAAGCTATGGGGTGAAACTACTACAGAAAATGTTTTTGAGATCAGTGACCTGAACGGATATAAAACGGATTTCTTAAATCTTTTCGGATTCTCAGTAGGCAAAGTAGATTACCTTGCTGATGTAAATGAAAATATCACTATTGAAGGTTTGGTTTAATATACATCCGATATCAAAAGAAAAGACTGTAGCAATGCAGTCTTTTTTTATAAAGAAGAAAAAGGTTAAATGAAAAATAAGACTGATCGTTTCAAATATATTGTTGTTTGTGTTGGTATCGCATTTGTGATGCTTTCCTATTATGTATATCAGATTTTCTTTACACCCAATTTTGGAAATAAAGAAGGAGATAAGGCATTTACACTGTATATAAACAAAGGTGCTACATTTCAACAGGTATTAGATACTCTTGATAAATACAAGGCATATGATGATAAAACATCGTTTGCATTTATCGCTAAAATGTTGAGCTATCAGGAAAATGTAAAAGCTGGCAGATACATCATTCAACCTGGTTCAACAAATTTACAGGTAGTGAAAAAACTGCGCAGCGGTGCCCAAGATCCTATCAAAATAACATTCAACAGCATTCGATTAAAATCGGAATTTGCTGAACGGATAGGTTCAAAATTTGCCTTCGGAAAAGACACATTAGCAGCATTGATCAATAGCGATGCTGTTTGTAAAAAATACGGATTTGACACGAGTACGATCCTGACGATGTTTATTCCCAATACCTATGAGTTCTATTGGACGCTTTCCGGAGATGCCTTTTTAGAGCGTATGCAGCAGGAGTATACAACCTTCTGGACACAGCAACGCAAAGACCTAGCTGCTAAGGCTGGTTTAACACCCATTCAGGTTTCTATACTTGCATCCATTGTAGAAGCAGAAACGAATATGAGTACGGAGAAGCCCACAGTTGCTGGTGTGTACATAAACCGATTGAACCTGGGGATGCCTTTGCAGGCAGATCCTACAGTGAAGTTTGCAATAGGCGATTTTGCTATTAAACGTATCAATCATGATTTAATTGAACAGGCTGGAAATTCTCCTTACAACACCTATAAAGTTTCAGGTCTGCCTCCTGGTCCGATCAATATGCCATCAATTACTACATTAGATAAAGTACTGAATTACGAATCGCATGATTATCTATTCTTTGTGGCTGATCCTGCGAGACCTGGTTACCATATTTTCAATGTGGATTACCGTTCGCATGTGAACAAAGCAAATCAGTACCGCAAAAGTTTGAATAAACGCAATATTCATTAATTGTTATGATAGAACATACGGTTCAGGTACGGGTACGATATTCCGAAACAGACCAGATGGCTTATGTCTATTATGGTAATTATGCCAGTTATTTTGAAGTTGCCCGTGTAGAAGCTTTTCGTCATATAGGTTTTTCCTATAAAGAAATGGAAGCGGCAGGGATAATGATGCCCGTGCTTGAAATGAAAACCAAGTATATTAAACCCGCTAAATACGATGATCTGCTTTCAATAAAAGTATTCATTAAGAATAAGCCCGGTATCAGGATTACATTTGAATACGAAGTGTATAATGAAGCTCATACATTGCTAACAGTAGCTGAAACAACATTGGTATTTGTAAGCTCGTCAACGGGTAGGCCAATGCTGCCACCGGCAACGTTCATGTCTTATTTTGAAAAGTATTATTGAATGATAAAAAGAATCAAACGTAAGGTTACTAGTCATCCTACGGTACATAAAGCATATAGACATATGTCTTTAATTAAGATCGGAGAGAGAAGAATCTCGTTGATCTTATTTCTGAAGGTTCTTTTTAAAAAACTGAATGATGATGATATCAATGTGCGGGCAAAGAGCATTACTTATGATTTCTTTCTTTCTATTTTTCCAGGGATCATTTTCTTGTTTACATTGATTCCATATATACCTGTACCGGATCTGGATAAAAATATTATGACAGCAATTTCTGATTTTTTGCCAGGCAACATTTATTCTTCTGTTGAAACAACCTTAACGGATATTATCAATATTCCCAGGGGAGGGCTATTATCCTTTGGTTTCTTTTTTGCTTTTTATGCTGCGAATAATGGAATTATATCTGTTATCAACGCCTTTAATCATTGCTATAAAACTACCGACGAAAGAAGTTTTATAGCCAAGCTTGGTGTTAGTATAAGCATACTGTTTTTACTTTTTTTAGTGGTGGTTGGAGGTATAGCCATTTCATTATTCCTGAAATTCTTTTATAATAATCTGGAACGCGGTTTTGAAGTCTCCTATTTTCAACTTTATTTTTTAATATTTTTGCGGTTATTTGTTATGTTTTTCCTGATTATCATGAGTATTTCGGTGTTGTATTTTATAGCACCTTCCATGCATAAACGATGGAAATTTTTCTCCGTAGGTTCTGTTACAGCTTCCATATTGTGTTTTCTCTTTACACTGGGCTTCGGATTTTATATTGAGCATTTTAACTCATACAACAAAGTTTACGGCTCTATAGGAGCATTGATCGGTTTTTTGTTGTTGATTTTTGTTAATGTACTGATGATGCTGGTAGGATTCCAGATTAATGCATCATTGGAAATTGCTCATAAAAGACAAACCGAATAAATCAGGATTGTTGGAGTTTTTGGCGTGCGTTAACTGCTCTTCGCAGGAGAAATCATGCATGAATAAGCTGCTGTTCAAATAGATGAATTTATACTAACAGTTGTACAAAAACATGAAAATTCCAATAAATGTTTAACATTCTGGATAAAAAGTATAATTTTTTTTCGAATTGGGTTACTTTTTCACTATTTTAGCAGACTAGTAATTATATATATACTTCAACTTATTACTAAATAAATACAAACTCAAACTATATGATTAAGAAGTTTAATCTGAAGCTTATTGTGTTTTTAATGGCCTGTCTGTATTCTACGGTACTTACAGCCCAGATAAACTCAACAACAGCAGTAGTGCCATTTGGTGCAAACCCAAATTATGGTACGAATGGTATTATGCCGGATGCGGCAACACTTCCTTCTGGCGGAACCTATGGTAAGTCTCAGGATGCTGCAGATGCATACAATGAGTGGAAATCAAACTATACGGAGTCATGCGGAAGCGGTATGTACCGTGTAAAATTCGACGAACCGAATCGTACGGTATCAGAAGGTATAGGTTATGGTATGCAGTTAGCTGCTTATGCTGCAGATAAAACGCTTTTTGATGGTTTGTATAAATACTGGAAAAATTTCAGTTCTCCGAACTCTGGCGGTAAAGCCGGTAAGTTGATGAACTGGAGAATTGAAGGTTGTGGTCCGACAGTAAGTGGAACCGGTAGTGCTGCCGATGCCGATGTAGATGCAGCATGGGCATTATTAATTGCCGAAAACCAGTGGCCAACAGCAACTTCTCCATATGATTATGGTACAGAAGCAAATAACATGTTATCTGCAATCAGAGAATTGGAAATCAATTCATCTGGCCAATTAATCAACGGTGATGGTTGGGGCTTTGGCGACAATTGCCGCAACCCAGGCTATCAGTCACCAGCATACTATAAATTTTTTGCTACTGCTAACCCAACATATGCATCTGCATGGAATAGTGCCGTAAATGGTGCATATACATTGGTTAATGCCAATGCTGATCCAACAACCGGTTTGATTTCTGACTGGAGTAACCCAAGTGGTGTAAGAAATACCTGTAACCCGGGTGGTCTTGGTTATGCTGCAACAGATGGTTATGGATATGATGCCTGCCGTAACCCATGGAGAATGGCGCAGGATGTAATCTGGAGCAATGATGCGCAGGCGAAAGCACTTTGTACTAAGCTTGCTTCCTATATCAATACAAAAGGCGCTGGTGGAGTAGGCGGTCCGTTGTATCAAACCGGCGGTAACTATTCAGGGTTTTCACATAATGCTACTTTCGTAGCTACTTTTGCGACTGCAGTGATGGGGTCAACCAACCAGACCTTGATGAACGCAATGTATAAAGAAACAAAAAATACCAAAGATGTAATCAAAAACTCTACACTTTCAGGTTATTTTGGTAATACGCTTCGTTGTGTTGCTTTATTCATGATGACTGGTAACTACTGGAAACCAGGAACTACTTCCATTCAGGAAATCAATGTCCGTCAGGCAACAAACAACGTGTTAACAGGAACAACTTACGATTTCCAAAATCAGCAAATTGCTCCTCCAGGAACAGGTAAGCCAATTACGTTCACTATTGAAAACTTAGGGTTTACTTCGTTGAATCTTACCGGTACCACAAAAGTAGCAGTTTCAGGTACAGATGCTGCAAGTTTTACAGTAACAACACAACCAGCTGCATCTACTCTTGCTTTGGGTGCTACAACAACATTTGTGGTAACATTCAATCCTACAACCGTAGGTACAAAGAATGCTGTTTTAACAATTGCAAGTAATGACCCGGATGAAAATCCATATACGATTAATGTTACAGGTATTGGTACATTAAATGCAACTGCTCCTAAAATGACCGTTTATGATACAGTTAATGTATTGGCAAGCGGTTCAGCATTCCCGATGGGCTCATTTACTACAAGTTCAGTTGGTTATAAAATTTTAAAAATTACCAATACAGGAGATGCGCCTCTGACAATCAGTGCAGCAACTTTCTCAGGTACAACTCCTCCGTTTACTTTATTAGGAACTGCACCAATTTTGCCAAAAACAATTGCTATCGGTGCTACAGGATATTTAACAGTAGGGTACAATGCGCCTGCTACAGCTACGAATAGCTCAAGCACAATGACCCTGACTACAACGGACCCGAATGCTCCATCTTATACATTGAGCTTGACAGCTAGTTCTGTAGCATGTTCAGCATCACCTACAAACAATATCCTGAATGACTACGATGGTAATATAAATGTAAAACTGGCATTCACACCTAAGGGAGCTTTTTCACCAATTGCAGCAAACCCAAGCGTTGGCGGATTGAATTTGAGCCCGACAGTTGCAAGTTATGTACGTCCAAGTACAGGAACGCCTACATCCACACCTCCTTGGGACGGTAACTATGATATCATCCGTTATTACAATTGCGGAACGGTTGCAGGTACCACACACGCTTCATCTACATATGTGTCGTTTAACATGACTGCAGCAAATCCTACTGTACAGATATTATTCTATTCTCCTGCTGTAGGTGTACCGATCACGCTTTCTCCGCAGAAACCGGATATGTCCACGACAAATGCTTGGTTGCCTATCAATTCTGATTATTCAAGCAATATTAATGTTACTACAACAAAAGCGAATCAGTGGGAACTTCTGACATTTGACCTGAGTAAGATCATTTCACCGACAAACCTTACTGCAAATATCAAATGTTTTGATATACAGATTGACCCAACGAGAGCTTACTCAAGCTTACCAGCAAATTCAGCAGTAGCTGCACGTACATTCTACATCGATCAGATCAAATATGGTGTAAACCCATGCGTAAGTGACTTATCAGGCATCCTTCAGGATTTTGATGCACATACGAATACCACTTTGGATTATGCTGTAGCAGCTTTATCAGCTCCGGTAACAAATTCAGTATCTGGTGGCATTAATACATCTGCAAATATCGGTCAATTCACAAAAACAATAAATACTGCTGCTTTTGATGATGGTTTCAGATATGACGGTTGCGGTAATAAGATAGATTTCTCTACGAAGAAATATCTGAGTATGTTGGTATACTCTCCAATAGCCAATTTGCCAATTCAGGTATCTGCAAAAATACCAGATGGGGCAGATACAGATACCTATCCGGATGATGCGGCTGCCAGCACTCAGAATACTGTTTTTGCCAACACATGGCATAGAATTTATTTTGACATGTCTGCAATCACGGCAACCAATCTACCGAATGTATTTGCTATTGATATTTTCTTCGATCCGAGTGATGCGTCAGGTATCACTTCAGGAAGTAAAATCTACTTTGATGATATCCGTCTAGAAAGTTCGTTACCATGTGTTACCGGTATCCCGGCAACAAATATTCTGAACGATTTCGAAAACAACAGATATTTAGGTGTTGCTTTCCCTGGTGCTACTGGTACAACAACATTCTTCAATACTATTAAAGCAAACCCTTCTGCAACCGGTATCAACACAAGTTCTATTGTTGGTCAGTTCCAGAGAGGAACAGGAACTACTGGAACTTCTGCTCGTTTTACAGCTTGTCAGAATAAACTGGACCTTTCTGCAGGAAATAACATTATTGATTTGAAAGTGTATTCTCCAAATGCAAATGTGGCTGTTACTATGTCGCTTAAAGCACTTGATGGTATTACAACTATTCAGAACGTAACAGATACAGTTAAACTGGCAAATACCTGGACAAATCTTAGCTTTGACTTCACAAACTCATTGAATGCAACGAATGTAGCATTTATCGATGTGATTGTGGATGCCAATGCTGTATTCTCCGGAGCTAGTTCAACAACAGCGGCACGTACTTATTATTTTGATGATCTGCGTTATGCATTACCAGCGCCTGAAATCAATATTAAGGCTTTAACTTCTCCTATAACTACGGATATTCCAAATACAGGTGCATTTAACCTGGGAACTGCTGTAATTGGAGATAGTACTGATGCAATGAACTTCAGTATTCAGAATAACGGTTTGCAGACATTGACATTAACAGGTCCTACTTACCTGACTCTAGGTGGTGCAAATCCAACAGACTTTGTTGTAACAACAACACAGACATTCAGCCCTTCAATCGGTTCATTCGGTGCTACAGGTTTTACAGTAATGTTTAAACCTAAGGGCACTGTTGCTGGTCCAAGATCAGTATCTATTACAGTTAAGAGTAATGATGCAAACGAGGGTACTTATGTGATTTATTTGAATGCAACCGCGACAGCTGCTAAAATAGCTGTTTTAGATGGTGGTTTAACGACTTCACCAGTTGTTGCAAATAACAACACACCTGCATTAAATGTAGGAACATCTACTGCAGGTACTGCTGCGGCACCATATACCTTAAGTATCAAAAATACTGGTAATGGTCCTTTGAGTGTTACTTCAGTTGTTGGATCAACAGGTTTCGTAGTTTCAGCTCTTACCCCTGTAAGTCCAATCGCTGCAGGCGCATTGTCTACATTTACTGTTACTGCTACTCCTGCTTTACCAGGTATTAACACAGGCACAATTACGATCAAAACGAATGATCCTGCTACACCTACATATGTTGTAAATGTTACAGTAACAGGTAGTTCTGCCACTATTTCTGTACAAGATGCAACGTCAACCGTTGTGCCGACAAACAATACAACTCCAATCTCTGTAGGTTCTGCACCGGTAGCAACAGCTGCAACTGCTTATACATTTACAGTTAAAAATACAGGTACTGGCCCATTGACTATTACTTCTGTAACTCCTACAACTGGATTTACAGTGAGTGCTGTAACTCCTACGGGGCCAATTGCAGCAGGTGGTAGTGCAACATTTACAGTAACAGGTACACCAGCGGCTGCTGGGGTAAATACAGGTTCGATTACAATTGTTTCAAACGATCCTGTAACTGGTTCTTATAAAATAAATGTATCTGTAACAGGTACCACACCGACACTACAGATTTTAGATGGAGCAACAATTGTTACGAACAATAATACTCCGGCAATCTCTGTGGGTACTGCTACTGTAAATACTGCAGCAACAGCTTATACATTCACAATTAAGAATACAGGTGCTGCGCCATTAACAAGCATTGTAGTAACAGGTGCAACAGGATTTGTGGTAACACAGCCTGCATCTACAACCATTGCAGCAGGTGCATCAGCAACATTTACAGTAACAGGTACTCCAAACAGTACAACGGTTCCGTTGACTGGAGTGATTACAATTGCTTCAAATGATGCTTCATCACCATTCAAGTTGAATGTTTCTGTAACAGGAACAGCAGCTGCTACACCTACACTACAGATTTTAGATGGTTCTACAATTGTTACAAATAACAATGCACCGGCAATCTCAGTAGGTTCAGCAGTTGTAAATACAGCAGCAACTCCTTACACATTCACAATTAAGAATACAGGAACTGCTCCATTAACAAGCATTGTGGTAACAGGTGCAACAGGCTTTACTGTAACACAACCTTCATCTACAACAATTGCAGCAGGTGCATCAGCAACATTTACAGTAACAGGTACTCCAAACAGTGCAACAGTTCCGTTAACTGGAGTGATATCAATTGCTT
>JAGKWN010000110.1 GCA_021151805.1 Cytophagaceae bacterium
TACTAAAAAGGTTTCCTTCCAAATTGGAAGGAAACCTTTTTAGTATATAAAGCAATTGAAATTGTTAAGCTAAAATCTCATCATCTTTCAGCTCGTTACGCTGTTGAATTTTGGCCAATTCTAAAGCTTATACTGAATGTACAGAAACAGGTGTCGCAATGATATAAGCGATCTCCTGCCATCATCATCACAATTGGCATTGCTTGAGTACAGGAATTTAATATGACACAGATAAATCACCTGACGACAACTTGCTTCTTAATTAAAACAATAAAACAGAAAATCACTATTCTCAGAATACCAATAAAAAAGGCCGCTTCCCGATTGGAAAGAGGCCTTTTTATTATGAGTATTGAAATGTGCTAAGCTAGAATTTCTTCGTCTTTGAGGTCATTGCGCCGCAGGTATTTCGATAATTTAAAGCCATATACGGAAATGTACAGATAACAGGCAACTACAATGATTAATGCATAATCATAATTCACATCAGCAAAATTACGTACATTGAAAGGAATCACAGCCCCACCGACAATAAACATGATTAACACAGCAGACCCATCTAAAGAGAATCTGCCCAATCCATTTACACCCAGAGTAAAGATACTTGGGAACATAATAGAATTAAACAATCCTACAGACATGATGATATAGTAATTAGCTTTATCGTGTTGCTGAGGTATCAGAATCACTATAAATATCAATGCTGATGAAATTGCAGCGACCGTACCTAAAGCTTTATTCGTTGGAATGTATAACAAGATTAATGCCCCTAAAAACCGCCCAAGCATCGCTAGCTGCCAATACTTTTCTGCCAGCGCCGGTGAAAAATCTTCCAGATAGTTTGCTAAAGCAATCTCTGCACCTACGTAAGCAAATATGGCAAAAGCTCCTAAACGCAGCTGAGAAAAGTGCATAACGTGCCTTTTACGCTTCGATGTTACTTTATTCAATGGCTCCAATAAGCGTGTATTCAATTCAGGCAAATAAATCAGCATTAAAACAATTGCAAAGATCACCATCGCGATCCCAAATATTAAATACAGGTAATTTATATAAATGGATTCAAGTGCGACCTTATCCAATGGATTCAATTGCTGTAAATATTCATAAGGTAAATCAATATGACGGGTTAATATCTCCATAGATACAATCGGACCAATTACTGTACCCAAAGAGTTAAATGCCTGCACAAACACCAGTCTGCTTGCTGCACGCTCAACACCGCCAAGCAGCACAACATACAAATTTGCCCCTACCTGAAGAATGGTAATACCGGATGCCATACAGAACAAAGCAACCAGGAACATGTAATACAATCTGTATTTAACGGATAATAAAAACAAAAAACAGCCTGCACACGCCAGCAACCAGCCGATAAGGATGCCTTTTTTATAACCAACCCGCTGGATCATACTCCCGGCCTGGAGCGAAACAATAAGGTATGTACAAAAGAATGTTAAATTGATTAAGGTAGAAACTGAATAAGACAATCCGAATACCACCTTAAAGTGCTGGTATAAGAATAAGTTCAGGTTGGTTAGCAAGCCCCACATAAAGAAGAGCACAGCCATTACAAAAATCAGGATCAGTCTTTGATTTTTACTAATCTGAAGCGATAATTCTTTCATCTAATATTATTTATAACCGATGTATTATTGTTCTTGCTTTTGAACGAACTTAGGAATCGATCAATTCAAACAAAACAAACCCGTAGGCGTTCATTGAAATAAAGGCTCTATCCTCTTTAATTTCTACTTGAATCTCAGGTGTTTCATTGTATAAATATACAACTATTTTTTTAGTACGGGATATTAAAGGACTTAGTTTAATACAAACCAATTCCCCTTCTCCCGTTAAATTATAAACCAGATACTTTTCAGATGTTAAATTACTTATTTGCAACGGAATAGAATTATATCTGGTTTCAGATTCTTTTATACACGCATGTACCTTTCCGGTAAACATTTGCCATTTTTTCCTGAATTGTGAAAAAAGCCTGATTGTCTTTACGTAGGGAGAATCTGGATTCAATAAATCTTCCTTTCCGGATGGGTTAAAAAGGCATTCGCGAATAGCACCATCGTCTGTTCCCTTCCCCCTCAATCCCTGCTCTGTTCCATAATAAATGCAAGGTATTCCGGGCATTAATAAAAAAACACGCAACAGATTTATTAAAGCCCGTTCATGTTGCACTTTATTAGCAATACGCTGTTTAGGCATTTGTCCGATCTGGTCATGATTATCCAAAAACCTTACTGGCATTGCCAATAAAGAGGGCTCATACGAGACAGGATTCATTTTTTTTTCCACATTCAGTAATGCCTCTACGGTATTAAAATGGAAATCAAAATCCAGATAAGCGTCAATCTTTGAATAAACCTGTATCAACGATTGTGTTCCCACAATTTCTGCGAAAACAAAAAAATCGTGCTTGCCCAATGAAGAGGCGAATGTTTTAATCCGGTCAATGAATTGATCCAGCCATGCCGGACGAATATGCTTAGCGGTATCAATACGAAAGCCATCACAATCTGTCAGAGCAAACCAATACGAATATACAGCAACCATCAGATCAAGGTTCTTCAGACCAGTTTCTGATTCATCCTGAATAAGGTCTTTCAACTCAAATATATCTCCGTTCCAGGTTTCAGGAGCATCTTCCCAGTTTATGATCCTACCCTTTCTGCTATACCTGTTAAAATCTCTTAATTCGGTTGGTACAGGCAAGTCTTTATATCGCCATGATTTGACAGCATAATTTTTATCATGATTGTATACAGGATTATGACTGATATAAGACCAGTTATCACCTGTGTGATTCAATACCACATCAAAAAATACTTTAATATGGTACTGATGAGCGGTAGATACAAATTCAACAAGATCTTCCTTTGTTCCGAATGCCTGGTCAACTTCTAAAAAATTTTCAATCGCATATCCGTGATAACTTTCCGGATTATTTTGTAGAAATGGATTGATCCAGATGGAAGTAAAGCCCATTTCAGCAATGTATTTCAAATTTAAAATAATCCCCCTGATGGTACCGCCGCAACGGGCTTTCAGTTCATCCTGGTTACCAAAACCATTTTCAGAAAAAATTGTCTCTCTTGCTTTTCCGTCATGAAACCGATCAATCAAAAGAAAATACATCAATTCTTCCCTTGCCGGTCTTTTGCAATTCCAGTAAGACCTGCCGGCAGATATACTTTTTAAATCGATTTCTGAAATTGATTTCATAAAAAAAGCCCTTGCGGGCTTTGTTTTTTAAGCGGTAACTTTTGACGCCTGGAAAGTGAAACGATCTCTGAATGCTGCAAGTTCAGCCTTGAAATCAGTTTGCTTTAATGGTATATATTTAAGGAGTCTTGTTTCCGGATTGATCTTTTGCTCTCTCAATTCAAGATGCTGGTTTATAAAGATAAATTCCAGAGACGGATACAAGTCTTTCACTTCATCAATCAGATCATAGATCTCAAGATTGCGTTCAGTCAAATTGTAAACATCAGAAGGAACTTCTTTGCTCAACAGCGCTTCAAGCGTATCTACGGCTTTGTCAACATGAATGAAAGACCTGCTCTGGCGGCCGTTGCCATGAATAGAGATTCTGTTTTTATAGTGCGATTCAAACATAAATTTATTGATCACCGCATCAAATCGCATGGAAGATGAATAACCATATACATTACCCAAACGGATAATGACTGCATTCATTTTAGAACCCAAACGTGTAACATGTTCTTCGCCGCGCATTTTAGAAATGCCATATATCGTCTTAGGATTTGCGATTGAATTTTCATCAATCAATTCTTTTCCCGAACCATACACAGAGCAGCTGCTTACGTATATAAATTTCTTAACAGTTTTTATTTCTTCAACAGCGTATACAAGCTCTGCAGTCCCCCAATGATTTACCTGCTCAAACAGATGACTGTCTACATTGGCAAAAGGCGTGGAAACACGCGCTGCCAAATGGTAAACAACATCAATACCAGACAACACTTTTTTAATTTTGCGTGTATCTAATAAATCACCGAACTCAAATTTTATTTTATCCTGAGATATATGCTGCGCAGAATTTATAAATAAGTTATAGTTCTCACGAGACAAATTATCGTAAACGACAATACTTGTTACCTGGGGATTTTTTGCAAGCTTAACAACTAACTCTGTACCAACATATCCGGCACCACCTGTAACTAATACATTCATATAATACCTACCTAATTATTTATTTACTTACAAGATCCGTGTTCAAACCACATTCAGTTTTATTCAAACCAAACCATCTACCTTGTCTGTTGTATGTTTCCAAATCGAATTTACGTGTACAAGGTTCACAACCTATACTTAAATAACCTTTGGCTTCCAGCGGATGTCTCGGAATCTTGTATTCTTTTATATATTTTTCAATCATACGCACATCCCAGTCCAGCATTGGGTGAAAGCGGACTGTATTATGCGGAGCCGGTTGCTCAACATTGAAACTTTTACGCACAGCACTCTGATCAGCTCTTACACCATTAATCCAGATATCGTATTCAGGTAAAACTGCATCTAAAGGCTGTACCTTATTTAAATAGCAGCAATAATCAGGGTCTGATGTAAAGAGCAATCTTCCTTCCGAGTCCTTTTGCATATTGCGGGGCGTTGAAGATGCTACAGTTTTCAGATTCAGTTTAAATAAATCCGCAATCTGATCTCTATATGTGATCGTTTCAGGAAAATGATATCCTGTGTTAATAAAGTACACAGGAATAGAATTATCAAATTCACTCAGAATATGCAATAAAACGATACTATGCGTTTGAAAAGAAGAAGACGTAAACAACTTCAAGCCTTTTCCTTGATATTCTTTAAGTTTCGAATGTATTTCTTCCTTAACCATTTCAAACAAAATTTAATTCTGTAAAATTAATCCAATACTACCTAATAACAAAATTTACAAACAAATAAGTTCCATTTATAAAATATTATTTTGAAAAGATTTTAAATTCAATGCCATAAACTAAAAAACACCCAAATAGCGATTATAAATTCTGCCAAACTAAAGGAATCAATGCAATGAAATTGTAGTTTTGTTAATTGAATGAATACGTTAAATTGAATATCATTTGAAGACGGCTATATACAGAAAAGAACATTTCAACGCAGCGCATCGTTTGTTTAATCCTTCCTGGAGCGACGAAAAAAATAGTGCCACCTTTGGAAAGTGCAACAATCCCAGTTTTCATGGCCATAATTATGAATTGATTGTAAAACTGGTTGGCGAGGTAGATCCTGAAACCGGTTATGTTTTTGATACCAAAGTATTAAGTGATATCATCAAAAAACACATACTGGCGCGTTATGATCATAAAAATCTAAACCTGGATTGTGAAGAGTTTAAAACAACTAACCCGACTGCAGAGAACATAGCCAAGCAGATTTACAACACACTGAGATCGTTGATTGACTCAACACTGGATCTAAAAGTGATATTATATGAAACAGAACGAAACTTCGTTGAATACCCCGCATAAACCAGAACTAATGGACGAGTTAGGTGAAGATCACGTCTCTACATCAGCAGAGACGCCGCTTAGAGCAGATGCATTTGAAAAAGATGATGCACTTAAAATTGAATTAATACAAAAGCACTTTAAAGAAATCATGCTGATTTTAGGGCTTGATTTGACAGATGACAGCTTAAAAGGCACGCCTAACCGGGTTGCCAAAATGTATGTAAAAGAAGTGTTCAGTGGTTTAAACCCTTCAAACAAGCCCAGTATACGCTTATTTGAAAATAAATATAAATACAATGAAATGCTTGTTGAAAAAGACATTACCTTGTATTCATATTGTGAACATCACTTTGTACCGATTATCGGAAAAGCACATGTTGCCTATATTTCAAATGGTAAAGTGATCGGTTTGTCAAAAATAAACCGTCTTGTGCAACACTATTCTAAAAGACCACAAGTTCAGGAACGCTTAACCGTACAAATTGCCGAAGCTCTTAAAGAGGCGCTGCAAACCCAGGATGTTGCTGTTGTAATTGATGCTGCACATTTATGTGTTTCTTCCCGTGGTGTAAAGGATACAACCAGCACAACCGTAACAGCTCATTATTCCGGGAAGTTTAAAGATGAGCAAACCAAAAATGAATTTTTATCTTTCATCCAAAAATAAACTTTTTCCTATGAGACTAGAAGATGAAATTAAACAGATCAAACCGTTCAAAAACGATTATAGCAAAGCTATCGTAAACCTGATTTATACCTATAATTGGGTAGAATCCTCTTCAAAGTCTTTTTTTAAAGAATTTGATATTACTTCGCAGCAATTCAACATCTTACGTATCCTTCAGGGACAATACCCCCTACCGGCAACAATCAATCTATTGAGAGATAGAATGTTAGACAAAATGTGTGATGCATCCAGATTAGTGGAAAGACTTCGGTTAAAAGGGTTGCTGGAAAGAAATAAAGCTTCGTCAGATAAACGTGCAGTTGACATAATCATTACAAAAAAAGGCATTGCCTTGCTTGCTGAAATTGAACTGAAAATGCCTGTTTTTGAGGCGAAATTCAAAAGTTTAAATGAGGACGAAGTAAAAGTTTTAAACAACTTATTAGATAAATTCAGAGGATAATCAACCAACTTATCCACAAAACAACTTTTCCTGATAAAAAGAGTAAACTATTTGGGTTACTAATTTGCCTGCATAAGTATATAAATCATGAATGACCAAGAGATTTTAGTTCGACTAAAACAAGGAGATGAAAATACCTTGGACTTACTCTATAAAACCCATTACCGGATGATGATTAAATTAATCGTCAAAAATAATGGTACAGAAGAGGAAGCCAAGGATATTTATCAGGAGTCATTGATTGTACTTTGGCAAAAGGCTAAAGATGATAATTTCGTACTAACTTCAAAAATAAGTACTTACCTCTACAGTATTTGTTTAAATCTTTGGAGAAAAGAGCTTGAGCGCAAAAAGCGCTTTTCTTATGAAGTAAAAGAAGGTACCGATGTTATGGAGATGGATCGTGATGAACGTATCAAAATCATAAATCAATGTATTCAACGATTGGGAGACACTTGCAGAGAGGTGTTAACCTATTATTATTTTGACCGTTTATCTATGGTAGAAATAGCCGAGAAGATGGGATTTGCTAACGCAGATACGTCCAAGACCAAAAAGTACAAGTGCAAAAAAGAATTAGATCAATTAGTTAAATCATTATATAAAGAAAGTGACTTTCTTGATTAAATTATGAATATCTCAGAAGAAACCATTGATTCTTTCCTGCGAGGAGATTTAGCAGGCTCAGAACTGGAGCAGTTTAATCAGGCTCTCCGCTCTGATCCTAAACTTCAGCAAGAAGTTTCATTACAAAGCGACATTGTTGACTCAATCAAACAGTATCGTCATTCTCAGTTAAAAAACAGATTGAATTCTATTGAAGTTGCACCTGTTTCAACAAGCAGTTATTTCTCTGCTTACATTAAACTGGCTGCATCTATTGGTGCTGTAGCATTATTAATTGGCTCATATGCCATTCTGACGAATAAAAAGACTGAAGATGCAGTATCATCATCTATAACATCAACAGAACAAATTTCTGCTGCACAAACAACTGAAGAACAGACTTCATCAAACAAAATAGCTGTTGCAGCTTCAGACCTTGAGCCTGTAAACAACAATGCCTCTGCTCCTGTTTCATCTAAAAATGCGACAACTGTTACAGTTGCAAATAAATCGGATGTGAAAGGTTCTAAAAAAGCTGATTTATCACAAACAAATGAACCTGCAACTGCTACCCAGGAAACTGTATTCTCTGAGGAAATGGCTGGCGACGAGGAATCTTTTGCTTCCGGATCAGAAAATATGACTATACCGGGCGCAAACCATGACACGCATTCAAATACTTCAACATCTGTTAAGGTAAATATTGTAAAAGAGAAGAACATCCTTGCTTACCGATTCTTCAACAATGAATTATATCTGCACGGAAATTTCTCTAACAGTCCGTATGAGTTGTTTGAACTAAATAACAAACCGTCCAAACAATTGTTTTTATACTTTGAAAACAATTATTACGAACTGGTACAGGGTAAAACAAAAGTAACAACCCTGGTTCCGATTACAGATAAAGCCACATTGTCACAATTAGCGCAACTAAGAGTACATTAATACAACAAGTTCCTAGAAATCAAATTGGATTGGTCAGATTTACTAAGTAAATTTGACCAATTCGTTTTTATAGCATTCCGTGGCAGAGACAACTCACAAAAAAAGAAAAAAGGTATTAGGCAGCTTTCCTTATACAACGGTTATTTTCAGCATTACCTTATCCTTAACTGTAATTGGTTTGTTTGGACTGATTCTGATCAATGCTCAATCCATTAAAACAATTATCCATAATCAGGTTGGCGAAGTGCAAATCTATATGCATAACCACATTTCAGATTCCCTGGCAACAGAATTCAAAACCAATCTTTTCGCTAAAGACTATATTGCCAAAGATGCTTCCGGCCAACCGTACATTACCTTTATCTCTACAGAGCAGGCAAAAGAAGAATATATTAAACAAACCGGCCAGGACTTCACAAAAATCATTGAAGAAAACCCGCTCCGCGCTTCATACACGATTCACGTAACGGATAAATATACAGACACTTCGTCCATGAATTATATTGTAAAAGAACTGAACACAGATCCTGCAGTATATGAAGTTATTTATGAAGAAGCCTTACTAAAAAAAGTGACGAAAAACCTTCGCAATGCCGGTATTGTACTGGCAGGTTTTGCTTTATTACTAACCATTGTTACATTTTTCTTAATCAACAACACCATAAAGCTGGCGCTGTATTCACAGCGTTTCCTGATCCGCAGTATGCAGCTGGTTGGTGCAAGACCTTTCTTTATTCAAAAACCATTTATTTACAGAGCTGTGCTCCAAGGCGGTATTGCCGGAGTCTTGGCTTCCGGCTTGTTATTTGGTCTGCAAAAATATGCCTTCCTGGCTATTGAAGATCTGCAGAAAATATACGCACCCGAAAAAACATACATCCTATATGCGTTACTGATTATAACTGGTGCCTTACTTGGTTTGATCAGTTCTTTCCTTTCAGTACGCAAATACATGTTCTTAGCATTAGACGAATTATATTAACAGTAAAAATATGGAAAAGCAAAAAATGGTTTTTGGAAGCATGAATTACATCATCATGTTAGCTGGTGTTTTATTAATGGTTATCGGGTACTTTATCATGTCTACAGACACAAACCGTTATGGCTTTGGTGATAATGGTCTAACGATTGGCCCAATGCTGGTATTGGCAGGATTGATCGTTGAAGTATACGCGATCTTTTACACACCTAAGAAGAAAGCATAAACATGACCTGGCTTGAATCCATTATCCTTGCAATTGTAGAAGGAGTAACAGAGTTTTTGCCCATCTCCTCTACCGGGCACATGATCATCACTTCAGCAATAATGGGCATTAAAAACGACCCGTTTACAAAAGTCTTTGAAGTAGCCATTCAATTCGGAGCAATCCTCTCTGTAGTAGTATTATACTTTAAAAGATTCTTCAAAAGTTTTGATTTTTATTTCAAACTCTTTGTAGCCTTCATTCCTACTGCGATTGTAGGCCTTTTATTAAAAAAACATATTGACAAATTACTTGAAGAAGTGTGGGTGGTTGCCACAGCACTGCTTCTTGGCGGTATCATATTATTATTTATCGACAAGTGGTTTGAGAAAAATGAAACAGAAGGAACCGAAGAAGTTTCATACAAAACCGGCTTTTTGATTGGCTGTTTCCAGTGTCTTGCAATGATACCGGGTGTTTCACGCTCTGCCGCAACAATCATTGGCGGTCTAACTCAAAAGCTTACACGCAAAGCTGCTGCTGAATTCTCCTTCTTCCTTGCTGTACCTACGATGTTTGCAGCTACAGCTAAAAGCTTGTATGATGAAAAAGATTTAATTTTAAATTCCACAGATAAAATTCCTTTGTTGCTTTTAGGCAATATCGTGGCATTTATCGTGGCAATGATTGCCATCAAATTCTTTATTACAATCCTTACCAAGTATGGTTTCAAGGCATTCGGCTATTACAGAATTGCACTTGGCGCATTGCTACTAATTCTGCTTCTGATGAATGTAGATTTAACTGTCGTGTAATATCCTTCCCTCCCATTACGCATTACAAAGCATATGTCTGCGACTGAAATACCGCAACCAGACCTGGTACTTTGCCTGGATAAACCTTATCACTGGACGTCCTTTGATGTTGTAAAAAAAGTTCGCAGAGTTTTAAAAATGAAAAAAGTAGGCCACGCCGGAACCCTGGATCCATTAGCTACCGGCCTGCTGATTGTTTGTACCGGAAAAAAAACAAAGACCATTGAATCTTTAATGGCCGATGAAAAAGAATATTCCGGTGCTATATCCTTAGGAGCTACAACTGCTTCTTATGACCTGGAGACAGAACTTGAAAACCATCAGGATATTTCCGGTATCACAGAAACACAGATCCGCCAAACGGTCAAACAATTTCTTGGAACCATTACACAAACACCGCCGATACATTCAGCAGTTAAGATTGATGGCAAGCGGGCTTATGATGAAGCACGGAAAGGCAACGAGGTAGTACTTAAATCCAGACAGGTTTTTATCAAAGAATTCCGCATTACGAAAATAGAGTTACCTCTGGTATTTTTTAACATTGTTTGCAGCAAAGGCACCTACATCCGCACCATTGCGAACGATTTTGGCAAAGCATTACACTGTGGTGCACACTTACATGCACTCAGAAGAGAACGCATAGGAAATTATTCTGTAACAAATGCTGTTACACCAGAACAATTCGAGACGCAATTTTCTTCAAAATGAAAATTTACAGAGACATTAAAGAATTCAAACCACTCAACAAAGCCGTTGTTACGATAGGTGCTTTTGATGGTGTACATATAGGCCATAAAAAAATATTAAACCGTCTTACAGAATTAAGCAGTCTGGTAAATGGTGAAAGTGTATTGATTACCTTCTGGCCCCATCCCAGATTGGTATTAAAAAAAGATGCTGAGCCAATCGCCCTATTAAATACCCTTGAAGAAAAAATACATCTGCTGGACACCTTCCACATTGATCACTTGCTGATCCTGAATTTTAACGAAGAATTTTCAAAACTTACTGCAGATGCTTTTATTGAAAACATTCTCATTAAAAGCATTGGCACTCGTTATCTGGTATTGGGCTATGACCATAGGTTTGGTCACGACAGAGAAGGTGGCATTGATTATTTAAATGCAAATAAAGAGCGCTTCAATATTGAGCCTGTAGAAATTCCGAAACAGGAAATTGAATCCCTTGCTATCTCTTCTACTCTGATCCGCCAAGCTCTATTGCATGGCGATAGCAAGCTTGCCAATCAAAATCTTGGCTACTCTTATCTGTTAAGAGGCTTTGTTATTGAGGGTAATAAATTAGGCAGAACCATTGGCTATCCTACAGCCAATATCTTTATTGAAGACCAGGATAAGCTGATTCCTAAAAATGGTGTATATGCCGTTTATGTATATATCGAAGGCGAACGTTACAAAGGTATGTTGAACATTGGTGTGCGCCCAACGGTTACGAATGATCTGCGCAGAACCATTGAAGTACATATATTCGATTTTGCACAGGATATTTACGGAAAAACAGTACGCCTTGAGCTACTTACCTACATGCGTGCCGAAGTAAAATTCAATGGTATAGATGCGCTGATTGAACAGCTGAAACAAGATGAAATTGACGCGCGGGCAATTTTATAATTTATTTTTTCAATTCGATATATACCGGAAAATGGTCACTGTAACCACCGTAATACTTTTCTCCTAAGTATGTACGGAAAGGCCCTGAATTCAAATCTTTTTTATAATACAACCAATCCGGATCATAAATGGAAGCTTCGGCAAAACGAAGTCCTTTTTTGTTTGTCATGGAACTACTGACCAACACCTGATCAAATAAAAACCAATCTCTTTTAAACTTGCAAGTCCCCTCGCCCACATCCTGCAGCTCTTTGAACGGATTTATCAAATCGGCCGAAGAATTTTGTTTCCCAGATTTTAATTTCAGCATAATCGACATGCTTTCATCTGAAGGTTGATCATTAAAATCTCCCATGACAATAATATTGTCAGACTTGCTGACGGCATTGATAGAATCTATAATCTCCTGCGTAAGCATGGCTGCTGCAATACGCTTATGTTCGGATTTCTGCTCCCCTTCCCTGCGCGATGGCCAGTGATTTACCAGTACATGTACGGTATCAGAAAATAATACACCTTTCACAACCAATACTTCCCGTAAAAATAATTCAGGATCTTCATCCTGTTTAAAGTAGGATAAGTACGATTGAATAGGTTGAAAAAACTTTTCATTATAAATCAAACAAACGTCAATCCCTCTTTTGTCTGAAGAATTGTAATGAATAATTTTGAACAACGAATCACTCTTCAACAAATCCGTTAACACCTCTTTATTTTCTACTTCGCTCATACCAAGCAAAGCCAGCGAATTAGATTCGTTCAACCCATGAATAACTTCTCTTATATTGTTCAGTTTTTCTTCGTAACGCTGTGCTGTCCAATGCAACTTCCCTCCCGGTAAAAAATCATTATCATTTACATGCTCATCATCCATGATATCAAACAAGTTTTCAGTATTATAAAAAGCCACCCGACAGCCTGGTCCACTTCCAGTACCGGATTTGCTGGCCGTTTCAGCCTGGTAGGAACATGAAAAGCCTGCCAATAAGCACAGAACTGAAATTATTGTATTGATATTCATACACTTTATTGATTTTTATGCACCTAAATCTGGTCTAAAGATAATTTACAATTTACAGATTTGTTTTAACGACAAATGATAAGGAAATTAGCGTAAATATTATTAATAACATGAAAAATTCAGAAATAAAATTCAGCGTACAATTAGACGATAAAAATATACCTGAAAAGATTGTTTGGGAAGCTACTGACGGCCCTTCAGACAAGCCTTTACCAACAGATGCCATCGCTTTATCTTTATGGGATCATACACAAATGAACACCATGCAGATAAATATATGGACAAAAGAAATGCCGGTAGAAGAAATGAAACGTTTCGCTATAGAAGGTATTGGCGGTATGGCAGACTCCATTGAAAATGCCACCGGAGATATTAAAATGGCTGAAATGATTCGGGAACTGTGTAAAAAACTTGTAATACACGTGAAAGAAAATGCCAAGCAATAATTCAATAAACCTCTTACTCAAATAAGAGGTTTATTTTTTATATGTCATTTTAAGCCAGCTACAAACCATTACCCGAATATTTATACTTAATAATCATAG